>NZ_JAALEF010000426.1:11045-11673 GCF_014145245.1 Dietzia sp. B44
GTCCCATTCCTCCCGTCGAGGATGTCGAGCTCGCCGACATCGACCTCAGTAATCCCTTTCTCTATCGCCAAGGCCGCTGGCAGTCCTACTATGAGCGCCTGCGAAACGAGGCTCCGGTCCACTTTCAGCCCAACAGTGCGTTCGGGCCGTTCTGGTCAGTGACCCGACATGAAGACATCATCGCGGTCGATAAGAACCATGAGGTCTTCTCCGCCGAGCCGATGATAGTGATCGGGGCCCCGCCTCGTTTTCTCGATATCGAGATGTTCATCGCGATGGACCCACCGCGTCACGACTTGCAGCGAGCAGCTGTGCAGGGGGTGGTGGCGCCGAAGAACCTGCGCGAGATGGAGACGCTCATTCGGTCTCGGGTTCGCGAGGTACTAGACGACTTGCCGGTGAATCAGCCGTTCGATTGGGTCCAGGCTGTCTCGATCGAACTGACAGCTCGAATGCTCGCGACGCTCTTGGACTTCCCATACGAGGAACGTCACAAACTCGTGTACTGGTCAGATATTGCAACTTCGTTCGAGGAAGCGAACGGTGGTCCTGCGGACCTCGACGAGACGTTCGACGGAATGCGCGAGATGGCGAGCGGTCTGAGTTCTCTGTGGTACGACAAGAAGGC
>NZ_JAALEF010000039.1:0-6192 GCF_014145245.1 Dietzia sp. B44
GCGCTCGGCGGCGTCCGGGACCAGACTCCGCAGCAGCTCGGGGCCCAGGCGGCCGGTGGTCAGGCCGTCGCGCTCGGACGGGGCGTCGGTGAACAGGTGGAGCGTGATGCCCGAGTCGCGGGCCAGTCGGCGGAGTTCGGCCTCGTAGATGACGGAGCGCTCGTCGCGGTTGAAATAGAGCAGGGTGGCGTCGGCCCCTGCCCCTGCCCCTGCCCCTGCCCCGGCCCCGGCTTCGCGGGCGATGCGGCGCAGCAGGCTGATGATCGGCGTGATGCCCACCCCACCGGCGATGAGCAGTGACGGGGTGGCCGGGGAGTCCATCGCGAAGTCTCCCGACGACTGCGGCACGCCGACCAGCGTGAGGTAGCGCCCCGCCTTCAGCGTGTCGTTCACTCGGGCGGAGACCCGACCCCCTGCGACCCGTTTGACGCAGATCTCCAGGGCGTCCGATCCGTCGAGCCGCGAGTCGGTGCTGTCGCGGACGAGGCTGTACTGACGGACCAGCTCGACGCGGCCGGTGCCGGTGCCGTGGTCGTCGTCGTCGACCTCCACCCGTACCGACACGTACGCCCCGGCGTCCCACTCCACGTCCTCCCACCCACGCGGCCTGGCCAGGCGCACGGAGAGCGCGTCACCCCCGGCGACCGGCGTCGCGGACAGGACCCTCGCAGGGACATTGTGGAAGCGCGGCTTGTCCAGGTACGGGGACTCGGGCAGGGGTCGGTAGGTGAAGCCCGAGATCACGCGGCGCCCGAGCGCGAGGGGGTCACGCAGCAACTCGGCCGGCCGCCCGAACTCCCGCTCGCCGAACGGCACGGACAGGCCCGTGAGCGTCTTGGCGATGAGCGGCACCGTCTCCAGCAGCGGGGTCTCGTGGTACGGCAGCCCGTACCGGGCGGCGATGTCACGCACCTCCGGGGAGATCCTGCGCTGCATGGACGGCGGCAGGTCGGGGAACAGGTGGTGCTCGACGTGCGTGTCCAGGCCGCCGTAGAAGATCCGCAGGTCGGGACGGTTCTCGAACGGCACCTCCTCCTCCAGGATGCGGGTCAGCGCCTCGTCCATCTGCGGGCTCGGCAGGAAGTTGCGGGTCGCCCGGATCTGCCGCTCGTAGTACTGGTCGGGGGTCTCGTCGGGGCCGGGATCGGTGAACAGTTCCAGCTCGCCCGCGTGGTGTTCGATGAGCACCAGGAACAGCACGGACATGTAGCCCGCGACTCCGCCGAAATAGTTGGCCACCAGGGTCGGGAGCGGCTTCCATCCGGAGCGGAAGGGCTCGTCCACGAATCGGCGGCGCGCGTCCCGGCGGGCGATCCTGGCCGGCGATCGCAGGGTGTAGGCGCTGAAGAACGGGTGGCGGTCGACCTTGCGCGCGATGTTGGCCAGGAAGAACGGTGCCGCGACCGGGGCCATGGCGGCGAGCGCGGAGATGAACGCCACCTGCCCGAGGTGGTGGCCGTACCAGTCCTGGCCCGCGCTGCCGCGGAAGACGCTGTAGCCGAGGTCGTGGTCCTTGCCGACGATGTTGGTGTTGGGGTGGTGGCCCGCGTGGTGCATCGTCTTCCAGTGGCCGGTGTCCACGTTGAAGTCCCAGTCGTAGCGGTCCGAGTGGTACTCGCCGTTGTCCGGCAGGTGGTCGTAGCTGCCGTGGACGATGTTGTGGCCCAGCTCGGAGAACTGCATGAGCCGGTACATCATCTCCAGCGCGGTGGCCCGGCGGATCGCGCGCGGACCCCCCTCGCGCAACAGCTCGCGGCGGCGGGCGTCGATCGCCTGCCCGTAGGCGGTGACGTGGCGGATGTGGTCCAGGTCCTCCTTGCCCACCTCGGCCTTGGCCCGCGCGTAGAGCTCCCCGATCGCCTCGGCCAGCCCGGTCGGTCCTGCCGATTCGGTACCCGTGCGGTTGTCGCTGGCGAGAGTCATGGATGTGACGGTAGCCACCGACGAGGGCCGGGGATAGGGCGTCGGCGGTCGCACATTTGGCATTTTCGGTCACCCGGCGGTGTGCGTTGCTACGGTCGGGCGATGACCTCGCCGTCGGACTCCGCGTCCCCCGTGTGGGCGGTGCCCCGCGGCACCGAGGGGATCCGCATCATGGTGGACGGCGGCGTCGCACGCGGGATGACGACGGGGGAGTGCCTGGCCGGGACCGGGCTCGACCCCCTGGATCTCGACGACGAGACCGCGCAGATCTGGGCGCATCAGGAGTTCGTGGTGATCCGCAATCTCCTGGGCCGGCTCGGGGACCGACCGGGTCTGGGGGCCGGAATCGGTGCGCATTCGACCCTCGGGCGGACCGGCGTCATCGGCTTCATGATGCTCGCGGGTCCCACCGTGCGGGCCGCGCTCGATCGGGCCATCCCGTACCTCGCGCTCTCGCCCACGCACCTGCGGTTCTCGCTCGACGAGGATGCCGCTGCCGGGACCGACCCGGAGGAGGCCTTCCTGGTCGCCGCGGACGACGAGATCCCCGCGGATGTACGCGCCTTCGTGGTGGAACGCGACCTGGCGGGGTTGGCGGCGGCCCTGCGTGGAGCCCAGATCGACGTCGGCACCACCGGCCTCGAGACGACCCTCGGCCCGGAGAGCGCCGTGATCCTCGGTGAGGCGTGGGGACTGACCGCCGACGAGGTCCGGCCACACGCGGAGCGGAACCGTCTGGTGATCACCCGTGAGCGGCTGGACGCGCGGCTGCCGCAGGGCGACGAGAACACGGCGAAGCTGTTCGAGAGGCAGTGCCGCGACCTGCTCGACGACCGGGTGGCGCGGGTGGGCGTGGCGGGGCAGGTCCGCAGTCGGCTGCAGCACGAGCGCTTGAGTTGGCCGTCGATGGCGGAGGTGGCCGGTGAGCTGCACGTCGATGTCCGCACCCTGCGTCGCCGCCTGGCCGCGGAGGGGACCTCGTTCCGGCGGGTGCTCGACGAGGTGAGGCATCATCGGGCCCTGGATCTACTGGCGCTGCGTGTACCCGTGGCGGAGGTGGCACGCGAGCTCGGGTACTCCGAGACCGCCACCTTCACCCGGACGTTCACCAGGTGGGAGGGCGTCCCGCCCAGTCGAGTACTGCGTTCAGCGGAGACCAGCGTTGACTAGGGTCGTGGAGACCGGGCCATGCGGATCGGGCACCGTTCCGGGGACATCGGCCGCCTTCCGACCACGACCCCAGGAGACCTGAGTTGACCCTGTTCGAGACCCTCAAGGATCGCTGCCGCCCCGAGTGGGAGGCCTACACCCGGCACGAGTTCGTCGAGGAGCTCGGGAGCGGGACGTTGCCCCTCGAGGTGTTCCGCGACTATCTGATCCAGGACTTCCACTTCCTGGTGCAGTTCGCGCGCGCCAACGCGTTGGCCGCGTTCAAGAGCCGCACGCTGGCCGACATCACCGCCGCGCACCAGGCCACGGGGGCGATTCTGGCCGAGACCGAGCTGCATCTGCGGCTGACCGAACGCTGGGGAATCCCGCGCGCCACCCTCGAGGCCGCCGCCGAGAAGCAGGCCACCGTCGCCTACACCCGCTACGTACTCGACTGCGGCATGGTCGGCGACCTGCTCGACCTGCACGTGGCACTGGCGCCGTGCACGATCGGTTACGCCGAGATCGGCGCACACCTGCAGCCCCGGCTCACCGAGCGCGGCAGCACGGAAGAGCCCGGCACGGGAGAGCGCGGCCGGGCCGGGCACCCGTACGGCGAGTGGATCGCCGAGTACTCGGGCGCGGAGTTCACCGCCGCGTCCCGCGCCGCGATCGCACAGCTCGACGTGCTGTCCGGGGGAGGGCTGACCGACCGCCGTCTCGACGAGCTCACCGAGGTGTTCCGCACGGCCACCAGGCTGGAGGCCGACTTCTGGCAGCAGGCGCTGGACAGCACAGTCGGCCGCTGACCAGCGGAGATCGGAAGGTGGCTCCGCCACTCAGGACCCCACCGAGCCGAGCGATCCCATCGGCCCCGTCGGAAGCGGCAGGTCCGCCGGCATCCCGGCGGGAGTGGTCCCCTTCTCCGCCATCTGCGCCAGCAGGACCGGCAGCATCTCGGCGAACATGTCGGCACGGAACTGCAGCGGGGCGAACGGGTTCGCGAGGTTCCGCAGTTCCAGGGGGTCCGCCGCGAGGTCGTACATCTCGAACACCGGGGGCTCGACCCACTGCGGATCGAAGTACATCGTGAACTTGCGGGTGCGGTCCCGGACCGTGCGCAGGTGGTTCGGCTGGGTGACCGAGGTCTGCCCGTCGGGTTGACCGATGTTGTCGTCGTCGAAGACGTAGTGGACGACGTCCTGCACCTCTCGGGTCGGCGCCCCCGGGTTCTCGACGGCGTCGGAGATGATCGGCGACAGGTCGGTCCCGCGGAAGCCGAAACCGGCTCGCACCTCGGGCGCCACCTCGGCGATCGTCGCGAGGGTGGGCATGAGGTCCACGAGACTCGACAGGGCATCGGTCGTCACCCCGGTCGGGAACAGCCCGGGGTTGCTGATCACGAGCGGCACCAGCATCGTCTCCTCGTAGGCGTTGAACACCTTCTGGCGCATCCCGCCGTGGGACATGGCCATCTCGCCGTGGTCGGAGACCTGGATGATGATCGTGTCCCGCCGCAGGTCGTTGCTCTCCACCGCGTCGATGACGGCACCGATGTGCTGGTCCACGACCTGCTGCATGTACGCGTAGAGATTGGCGTAGTTGCGGGCCTTCTCCTCGCCCACCAGGGCGCCGAGCCCGACCTGGGAGGCGAGGTTGATCTGGGTCTGGGCGCGGGGCTTGTGGTTGAGCGCCAGCACCTCGGTGAACGTCGGCGGCAGGTCGATGCCCATCTGGAAGCAGCCCGGTGCCGCATCGAGGTAGTTGGTACCACCGTCCGGCATCGTCAGGTCCCAGGTCTGCGGATAGGCGAGGATGTCGTGCGGGTTCGCAAAACTGGCGACCAGTGCGAACGGCCGATCCGGGTCGTTCGGCACCGAGTTCAGGAACCCCACGGCCTCGTCGGCGTAGCGCTGGTCGTTGTTCGCGGTTCCGCCACCGAAGTTCTCCGGCTTGATGTCCTGACCCGCCTCCGGCGGGCTCCAACCGTGGAAGCCGAAGGACTCGACGTCGGCGGGAGTCGGGTCCAGGCCGTCCGCTCCCTTGCTCATGTGCCACTTGCCCCGGTAGTGCACGTCGTACCCGGCCGAGGCGAGCAACCCGGCCATGTTGGGCGTGGTCGGCGACAGTTGCGGCTCCGCATCCGACAGGCTCCCGCCCGACGTGAGGGTGCGGTAGACGCCGTGCTGGGCGGGGTAGACACCGGTGAACATGGTGCTGCGGCTGGGCGAGCACATCGTGGAGTTGCAGGCGTTGAGATTGAAGGACAGGCCGGTGTCGATCAACCGCTGGCGCTGCGGCAGGTTCTGCGCGGCCCACCCCTCAGGCCAGAACATCGGCCGCCGTTCCTGATCGGTCATGATGATGACGATGTTGGGTCGCCGGCGGATCCGGCCCTCGCCGACCGCGGCGCCGGCGGCGGGCGTGGTGCCCGGGATCGTGGAGGAGCCGAACGCGGCGCCCGCGGCACCCGCGGCGAGGAGGAGGCCGGTGCCGCCGAGGAAGGTGCGGCGGGGGATCGACGCGCCGGGGGGAGCGGGAGACGTGGAATGGGACGACGACGAGGTGGGCGACTGCGACATGGTGGACCCCTGGATGACCCGGCCGAGCCAACCCGGGGACCGCGCGGGCGATCTGGGAGGGCGGTCCCGGGGGTCGACCGGGGTGGTGCCGGATGCTTCGGATCGCGGCGATCCCGCGAATGCTGGGTGCGCTTACCGCCCGCTGTGGTGAAGGTTTTCTGATAATAGCGCCTCATTCAGCTGCGCAGTGCGGATCGGGCGGGTCTCGCCGACGCCGAGGCCGCCACGTATGCCCGGACGAGCGTGCTCGCCTGCCTGCGAAGCTCTGATCGGTCGTGGTTCGGGCTCGACCCATATACGCTCGGTTCATCCTGATCCGACTAAAGTGAAAGGACGAACCAATGATCATTCTTGGCGCAATTCTCCTGATCCTCGGATTCCTCTTGGACATCCCCATCCTCTGGACGATCGGCCTCGTACTCGTGGCGATCGGCGTGATCCTCTTCATCCTCGGCGCAGCCGGCCGGGCGGTCGGTGGACGTAAACACTGGTTCTGACCCCGGGTCCGGGCCCGTCGACAAGAGCGTTCCGCACACAT
>NZ_JAALEF010000427.1:0-2033 GCF_014145245.1 Dietzia sp. B44
GCGCCCCACCCCGCCCGCGCGGCGGACTCCGGTTCCGGCGCCCGCGCCGCCTGTCCCGGCGCCGGGTCGAGCTCGACCTCGTCCTCCCGAACCACCGGGATCGCCCCGGTGACATCGGCGAAGAGGTCCAGCCGCGCACGTCGGCTGTCGCGCATCCGGTCGCGCTCGGACCGCGTGAACGACAGCACCGGAAGGGTGAGGAGCAGCGCGGCCTGCCTACCCGAGAACCCGAATCCCAGCTTGAGGGCGCGGCGGGCGTCGACAGGGGATTCCGCCTGCCGGATCGTCTCCATCACGGCATCCAGGTCCTCGCACGCCAGGAGTACCGCCTCGGCCTCGTCGCACGCCCTCCCGGCGTCGTCCCCGGGCTCGAACCAGCCCCCGACCGCACCCATAGAACCCATGCCAGTCCCCCGATCTTTCCCGCAACAGAACGGACCCGGCCCCCACCGGATCGTCACGAATCCTACGCCCGCCGACCCACCCGTGGTCATGCGGTCACGCAGCCCGGGGCGGGTCCGTCCCTGTGGATTGTGACCGATCTCTCCGCCATTTACGGGACGCTGACCAGCGCTTTTCGATTTTCCAGCAGTTCCACAGGGACGGCGGGGGATTCCTTTGGGAACGGGACGTAGGGTCCTGGGCATGAACAGACAACTGATGCTGGAGGACGGGGACCGGAGCCGCTCCACCCCGGCGCCTCCTGCGGAGGTCGCCCCGGTGGGCCGCGAGGCGACCCCGGCCGCGGTGTTCCCGGCGCCGTTGACCACGGTCTCGGCCGCGGCGACAGGGGGGCTGATCGGCCTCGGGGCGGTCTACGGCGTGGCGGCGCGACTCGCCGACACCCTTGTCGGGGTGGCGGTCCTCGTCCTGGTGTTCGCGTTGACGATGGCCGGCCCGAGGGTCCACTCCGTGGCCCGGTCCGAGGTGGGCCGCACCATCGCGGTGATCCTCGAGGCGATCGCCTTCGGTGGTG
Organism: Dietzia sp. B44; assembly: GCF_014145245.1. Classification (NCBI taxonomy): domain Bacteria; kingdom Bacillati; phylum Actinomycetota; class Actinomycetes; order Mycobacteriales; family Dietziaceae; genus Dietzia; species Dietzia sp. B44. The sequence continues at coordinate 977 of NZ_JAALEF010000427.1, forward strand.
TGCTCGGCGCGGTCATCGTCCTGTTCTGAGCCGGGCCCCCAGCTGCTCCACGAGGTCCTCCTCCACCCCGGCGCCGTCCACGAGGTATCGACGGACGTCGCCGAACTCGCTGTCCAACGCGGTCAGCGAGCGCCGGATGTTGCTCTCCTCGACCCCGATGAGCACGTCGATCGCGTCGAGACGCTCGGGCATCTCCGCCCGGACGTACGCCCGGATGGAGTTGACGAAGTCGACGGACAGCTCGCGGGTCAGCATGTAGTCGGCGATCACGTCCTCTTCCCGCACTCCGGCGAGCAGCTGGAGCACTGCGGAGGTCCAGCCCGTCCGGTCCTTGCCGGCCGTGCAGTGCACGATCGCCGGGCCCGCCGACCGCGCCACGGCGCTGACCGCGCGGCCGAAACCGGTCCGCTCCTCGTCGCCGAGGACGAACCGCTCGTACATGATCGCCGTCTCGCGTCGGGCGTCCTCCACGCTGAACGTCCCGACCCCGGTGAATGCGGCCGCGGAGGTGTTCCCGGCGAGGACGTCGATGGCCAGGTAGTCGGCACCGGCGGGGATCACATCGGGCTGCCTGGTGATCTCGTCGCCGGTCCGCAGGTCCACGATGGTGCTCACCCCGAGCCGCTCGAGTACCCCGAGGTCGTCCTCACCCACCGACAGCGTGGTGGATCGGTAGACCAGACCGCGGGCCATGCTCCCGGTCGGGTGGAGCGCGTAACCCGGGCCCGCGACGTCACGGAAGTTGTGCACGCTCGTCAGTCGGACGTCGCCGGGCGCCGGTCCGGATGCGCCGACCTCAGCCCCCACCTCCGCGACGACCTCGGCGTCGACCCCGGTGGTCATGCGCGCGTCTGCGCCCATTCCGCGTCCCCTTCGGCTCCCGCGCGCCCGGATGACGCACCGCCCCTCCGTTCCTACCGGATCGCGGGTACCGGTGCGAGGCGGCCTCCGCGGAACCGCATCGCACCGCGCTGCCGTCCACCCGTCACCCGGGTCCCGGTTCGACGTGCCCCGGTGGGGACGCCGCCGGCCAGGCCAGCGTGGTCGGGGTGGACCG
>NZ_JAALEF010000428.1:0-3547 GCF_014145245.1 Dietzia sp. B44
GGCGGCGGCCGTGGCCGTGGTGGCCGGGGCCGCGGCCGTGGTAACGGGACCACCTCCACCGCCGAGTTCGGCGGCGTCAAGACCATGCAGGGCGGGGACATGACGGTCCGGCTGCCCAGCCCGCCCAAGCCGCGCAAGGGTGCGATGCGTCTGGTCGCGCTCGGCGGGATCACGGAGATCGGCCGCAACATGATGACCTTCGAGTACGACTCGAAGCTTCTGATCGTGGACTGCGGTGTCCTGTTCCCGAGTTCGACGGAGCCCGGAGTCGACCTGATCCTCCCGGACTTCGGTCACATCGAGGACCGACTCGACCAGGTCGAGGCGCTCGTTCTCACGCACGCCCACGAGGACCACATCGGTGCGATCCCGTTCCTTCTCAAACTGCGCCCGAACATCCCTGTCGTGGGATCCAGGTTCACCCTGGCCCTGGTGGCGGCCAAGTGCCGGGAGCACCGGATCAAGCCGGTCTTCCAGCAGGTCGACGAGTCGAGCGTGAGTTCGTTCGGCCCGTTCGAGGTCCGCTACTTCGACGTCAACCACTCGATCCCCGAGTGCCTGGGCGTTGTCGTCCGTGCGGGCGGCAACTCCGTGATGATGTCGGGCGACATCAAGCTCGACCAGCTTCCCACCGACAAGCGGCCCACCGACCTGGCCAAGATGGCGCGGTTCGGCGACGAGGGTATCGACCTGCTGCTGTTGGACTCCACCAACGCCACCACCCCGGGAGTCAGCCGCTCGGAGTCCGAGGTCGGCCCCGCTCTCCAGCGGCTCATCAGCGACGCCCGCAGACTCGTCGTGGTGGCCTGCTTCGCCTCCAACGTCTACCGCGTGCAGTCCGTCATCGCGGCCGCCGAGGCCTGCGGCCGGAAGGTCGCGCTCACCGGTCGGTCCATGATCCGGAACATGGAGATCGCGCTCGAACTGGGTCTGCTCACGGACCCGAAGGGCGTTCTGATCGACATGGACGCCGCGGCGAAGCTCCCCTCCGAGAAGGTCCTCGTGATGACCACCGGGACCCAGGGGGAGTCGATGGCCGGGTTGTCCCGGATGGCCCGCCGCGAGCACCGGCAGATCAACCTCTCCGAGGGCGACACCGTCCTGTTCTCCTCGTCGATCGTCCCGGGCAACGAGGAGCCGGTCTTCAGCGTGCAGAACAGTCTGTCCCAGATGGGCGTGAACGTGGTGACCAGCCGCGATGCCAACATCCACGTCTCCGGACACGGGGACGCGGGCGAGCTGCTCTTCGTCTACAACGCCGTTCGGCCGAAGAACGCCATGCCCGTCCACGGAGAGTGGCGGCACCTGCGGGCCAACCGGGCCCTGGCGGTCGCGACCGGCGTGCCGGCGGAGAACGTGGTGCTCGCACAGAACGGCGTCGTGGTGGACCTCGTCGACGGCAAGGCGACCACCGTCGGTCAGATCCCGGTCGGCCACCTGTACGTGGACGGTCTGTCCACCGGCGACGTCGGCGACACCGTGCTGGCGGACCGCACCGCGCTGTCCGAGGACGGCTTCATCGTCGCCACGGTGGTGGTGGACCCCCGCACCGGTCGACCGGTGAGCAAGCCCCAGATCATCGCCAAGGGATTCACCGACGAGCCGGGCGCGTTGGCGCCGGTCGTCGAGCTGGTCGAGAACGCACTGTGGGACCTGGCAGGGGAGGGTGAGACCGACCCCTACCGACTCGCGCAGGCGGTCCGCCGCACCGTGGGCACCTGGGTCTCCGACAAGTGGCGTCGCAAGCCCATGATCGTGCCCACCGTCATCACCTCCGTGGCAGCGCAGGACTGAGTCCGGTGAACCCCGACCGGCGGACACTGGCGCAGCGGGAGCGCAGCGCTCTCGTCGAGACGATGCGCGCCGCCGGGCCGGAGGCACCGACGCTGTGCGCCGGGTGGACGACCCGGGATCTCGCGGCGCACCTGGTCGTGCGGGAGGCACGCCCCGACGCCGCCGCGGGAATCGTCCTGCCGGCGCTCGCCTCGCGGATGGAGGAACTGCGCCTCCGTGAGGCCGAGCGTCCGTGGGACGAACTGCTCGAGAAGATCGCGGCGGGTGCGCCGTGGTACTCGCCGCTCCGCTACGCAGACCGGCTGGCCAACGCCGCGGAGTACCTCGTCCACCACGAGGACGTCCGCCGGGCCGGTGGCGAATGGACGACGCGGGAGTTCGACGTCGAGGACCTCGATCGCATCTGGGCGCTGGGCACCACGGTGGCCAGGACGTTCCTCCGTCGGGTGTCCGCCCGGGTCGACCTGCGCACCCCACCGGGGATCACGTTGACCAAGTCCGGTGCGGTGTCCACGGGCGCCGCGTTGGCCCCGATGGTCAGTGTGACGGCCGCCCCCGTCGAGTTGATCCTGTGGGCGTTCGGCAGGGACGCGGTGGACGTGGACATCTCCGGAGCCCATGGGGGCATCGACGCGGTCCGGGCGGTACCGAGGGGCTTCTGACCGACCCCGGCCCGTGTGGCTGCTGTTACCAATGGGGTCCGAGAAGATAGAGTGACCCCCATGGCACCCAGCTCGAACACGCGATCCACCCGTGCCCCCGGTGGACGACGCCCGGCCTCGAAGTCCGGCGCACAGCGATCCACCGCGTCCACCTCGTCGTCGTCACGGTCAGGCGGTTCCCGTCGCGGCGCCGTCGTCTCCACCCCGAAGTCGGGCACCCGCGGCGGTTCCCGCGCGGTCACCCCACCTCCGGAGCGGACGTCCGGTGCCTTCGGTGCCGTCGGGCGCGGTCTGCGTGGCGGGTGGTCGGGTGTGGCGAAGGGGGTCGGTCACGGGGTGCGCGGGCTGCGAGGCGGAACCGACGACGAGCGCGTGGCACCACCGCACCGTCGTGACGGGCTCGGGTTGATCCTCGTCGGCATCGCGATCGTCTTCGCGGGAGCGGTGTGGTTCGGTGCGGCGGGGCCGGTGGGGGAGTGGTTCGACACCGGGATCCGCACCGTGGTGGGGACGCCGGGTGCCCTCCTGCCGTTGCTGCTCGGGGTCTGGGGCGTCCTCGTGATGGCGCGGGAGCCACGACCCGACGTCCAGTCCAGGTGGGTGGTCGGGACCACCGTGACCTCACTGGGTGTGCTGGGTCTCTGGCATCTGGGATCAGGGTCGCCCTCGGACCCGGAGGGGGTCCGTGGGGGAGCCGGCGTCCTCGGGAGGATCGTCGGGGGCACGCTCGAGGCGGGTCTGTCCGTCTTCGTCGCCGTCCCGCTCCTCGTGTTGCTCGTGGCGTTCGGAGTGCTGGTGCTGGTGGGACGCCCGGCGAGGGAGATCCCCGGCATCGTGCGCGGATTCTTCGGCTGGGACGGGAGCGGGGACATGGTCGACCACGAGGACCCCGCAGCGGACTGGGACGACCCGGACGCCACCACCGCCTACCCGATCGCCGAGACCGGGACACCGGTCGACCGGGAGCGGACCGCACCGAGACGTCCGGCTCGCCGCCGGGTGGCCGCCTGGTCGGACACCCCGACCACCGGGGAGACGGTCGAGATGCCGGCGGCCGCAGGGGCGTCGGCGGACCCGGCCGACGGGCCGGA
>NZ_JAALEF010000429.1:0-1588 GCF_014145245.1 Dietzia sp. B44
GCCACCGGCGGCTACCCGGTCCCCGTGATCCCGCCCTACGCCTCGTTCCTCGACCCCGCCGTGACGCAGCTGCACTCCGAGCAGTACCGCAACCCCGACCAGCTGGCCGAGGGCGCGGTCCTGGTGGTGGGATCAGGCCAGTCCGGAGCTCAGATCGCCGAGGACCTGCACCTCGCCGGTCGCCGGGTCCACCTGGCGGTGGGCAACGCCCCGCGCGTCGCCCGGTTCTACCGGGGCCGGGACTGCATGACCTGGCTCGCGGACATGGGGCTGTACGACACCCCGGCACAGCAGTACCCCGGCGGTAAGGCCGCGCAGGAGAAGACCAACCACTACGTCACCGGCCGCGACGGCGGGCGGGACGTGGACCTGCGGCGATTCGCCGCCGAGGGCATGCGGCTGTACGGGACACTGACCGCCGGAGAGGGCACGGAACTGCGGTTCGACCCCTCACTCACCGAGGCGTTGGACTCCGCAGACCGGGTGTACAACTCGATCTGCGCCGACATCGACCGGCACATCGACGCACACGGGATCGACGCCCCGCCGCCGTCGAGGTACCAGCCGGTGTGGGCGCCCGAGTCCGACCCGACGTCCCTCGACCTCGCCGCGGAGGGCGTCACCACGATCATCTGGGCGATCGGTTACCGGCCCGACTACCGCTGGATCGAGGCGAGCGCGTTCGACGGCGCCGGCCACCCCATGCAGACCCGCGGCGTGACGGAGGTACCCGGCCTGTCCTTCATCGGCCTGCCCTGGATGCACACCTGGGGTTCGGGCCGCTTCCTCGGCATCGACCGCGACGCGGCGCACCTGGCCGAGGGCATCATCGCCCGCCGTCACGCCACCCGAGAGGAACGGGCATCATGACCACCTCCACCACCGGAGCGTCCACCTCGACCCGGGTCGACCTGGCCCTGCTCGGCATCCGGGGCACCCCTCCGCTGCACCGCAGCGGGGGCGCGGGCCCCAGCGACGACGGACACCTCGTCGTCTCCGGGCGCGACGCGGCGATCCCCCGCAACCCCGACAGCCCCTTCGTCTTCGACGGCGACCGGGTCCTGCGTGACGGCGTCGACACCGGTCTGGAGATCTCCGCGATCGGCCGTCCCCGCTTCTACGACCGCACGACCTCCGACGGGGTCCCCTACGAGAAGATCGCGCGCCTCCACGGCCGCGACGTCCTGGCCACGACCGTGGTGCAGACCTGCATCCGCTACCGCCGCGAGGAGCGCTGCCGGTTCTGCTCGATCGAGGAGTCGCTGCGCGCGGGTACGACGGTGCCGGTCAAGCTGCCCGAGCAGCTGGCCGAGGTCGCCCGCGCCGCCGTGGACCTCGACGGGGTCACCCAGATGGTCATGACCACCGGGACGTCGGCGGGACGCGACCGCGGGGCCGCGCATCTGGCCCGCTGCGTCCGCGCCGTCAGAGCGGCGGTCCCGGGGCTGCCGATCCAGGTCCAGTGTGAACCGCCCGCCGACCTGGCGGTCCTCACCGACCTGCGTGAGGCCGGTGCCGACGCGATCGGCATCCACGTCGAGTCGCTCGACGACGACGCCCGGCGGCGGTGGATGCCCGGGAAGTCGAC
>NZ_JAALEF010000430.1:0-1201 GCF_014145245.1 Dietzia sp. B44
GCCCTCGCCCGACCCGCCACCGGCGGTGACGGTCGGCCACAGCGTCCGTCGCTTCCACGCCGTGCCCGGCACCGCGGCGTAGCGACCGGGACCGGTGACGTAGCCGTGCAGCATCTCCACGACCTGGTCCATGTTGACCTCGTGGCCGTGGACATAGAGCTGGGCGATCGCGTGGAGCAGGGTGTCGGCCTCGGACTCCTTGCGCTTGAGCGTGTGGAGCAGGTTGGGCTCCATCAGGCCGGCGTCGAAGCAGGTCGCCGCCACGGACATCGCGGCGACCGGGTTGGGCGCGAACTCCAGGAACGTCACGTACCCGGCCTCGACGGCCTTGCGCACGGCGTGGGTGAACCACACCGAGTGCCGCATGCCCTTGACCCAGTACTCCTCGGCGTGGATCGGCTCGTGGCCGGCGCGGTAGAAGGTCTCCTTGTCCACGGAGGAGAACAGGCCGGATCGGAGTTCGCGAGGCTCCAGGCCCGCGATCTCGGCGGCGAGCTCACCCAGCAGCATGTCGACGTCGGAGGTGTGCCCGGCCCCGCGGACCTGGAGCTGGCGGGCGAACTTGCCCTGCTCCTCGACCCAGGCCACGAACTCGGCCACGGGCTTGGCGCGGCCGCCGACCGTGGTGTGGGTGGGCGCGGCGTAGACCGCGGGCTCGATCGAGGCGAACTGCGGGTTGTCGGCGATGATCTGCGCGATCTCCTCGGCCGAGTACTCGACCAGCGCCATGGCGCCGGCGTCCTCGTCGGAGACCTGCTGCTCGGCGTCGCCCATGAGGCGCGAGCGGACGCAGATCACCCGCACCGCGTCCTCGAGACTCAGCCCGCCCGCCGCATAGGCGGCGGCGACCTCGCCCATCGAGTGGCCGATCACGGCCTCGGGCTTGGCGCCGAGCGCCTTGAGCGTGTCGACCAGCGCGACCTGGACGGCGAAGATGCCGACCTGCGCGTTCTCCACCTCGTAGGTGACCGAGTCGTCGAGGAACATCTCGACCATCCGGTAGCCGGCCTCGAAGTCGATGAGCTCGTCCACCGCGTCCAGGCACAAGGCGAACAGCGGGTTGGACAGGTACAGCTCCTTGGCCATCTTGCGGTGCTGGGCACCGAAGCCCGAGAACACCCAGACGTCACCGGTGCCGGCGGGGGCGTCCGCGCTGAAGACGCCGGGGCCGGGGTCGCCGGCCGCCAGGGCGCGCAGCCCC
>NZ_JAALEF010000431.1:0-2019 GCF_014145245.1 Dietzia sp. B44
CGGCGGCCGGCGTGGTCATCGGGCATGCCGAGGGTGGGTGGCAGCGGTTCCGAGAACAGCCACGCGGACCACAGGGGACGCAGGTCGACGGGGGAGTGGTCGGCGGCCATGTGCAGGAAGTCGTCAGTGGTCGCGGTGCTGCCCGAGTACTTGGTCACCCAGTCACGCAGCAGCTGGAAGAACTGCTCGTCGCCGATCGTCAGGCGAAGGGCGTGCAGGGTGAGCGCGCCGCGCTTGTAGACGCGGTCGTCGAACATGTCCTTGGGGCCGGGGTCGGCCAGGAGCAGGTCCTGGGGTGAGTTCTGCAGCTTGGAGTAGTAGCGCAGCGCGTGGCTGCCCGCGTCGGCGCCGCCGGAGAACTCGGTCCACAGCCACTCGGCGTAGCAGGCGAAGCCCTCGTGGAGCCAGATGTGCTTCCATTCGGCGGCGGTGACGGCGTTGCCGAACCACTGGTGCGCGAGTTCGTGGGCGATCAGCCGCTCGTCGTCCGTGCCCGCCTCGGCGGTGTTGCGGCCGAACGTGGACATGCCCATCGCCTCGAGGGGGATCTCCAGCTCATCGTCGGTCACCACCACCTTGTACTCACCGAACGGGTACGGGCCGAACAGGTCGGTGAAGACCTCGATCATCTCGAACTGGCGGGCGAACGACACCCGGAAGTCCCGCTTGAGGTCCGCGGGCAGGTAGGCGTGGAACGGCACCGCCCCACCCGTCACCTCCAGGTGCTCGTACTGCCCCAGGTTGATCGTCACGAGGTAGGTGGAGGTGGGCTGCGGGAGGTCGAACTCCCAGGTGGTGGTGCTGCCGCTGCGCTTCTTGCCCACCAGCGAACCGGTCACGACCGCGCGGTACGGGGAGTCGGTGGTGAGCCGGATCCGGAACGGGGCCTTGGACGACGGGTGGTCGTCGCACGGGAACCAGCTGGCGGCGCCGTTGGGCTGGTTGGCCACCAGGACCCCGTCGGTCAGTTCCTCCCACCCGACCTCACCCCATGCGCCGCGGATCGGGCGCGGGTTGCCCGCGTACCGGATGGTGAGCGTGAACGCGGCACCGACGGGGATCGGCTCGGCCGGGGTGACGGTGAGCTTGCCCCGCGGCCGGTTGTACCTGGCGACCCGACCGCGGTCGAGAGACACCTTGGACACGTCGAGGTGGGGGGACAGGTCGAGCTGCACCGAGTCGAGCGGTTCGGTGGCCGTGGCGGTGATGACGGCCTGGCCACGCAGGTTGTTGGAGCTCATCTTGTAGGTGAGGTCCAGTTCGTACCGGGTCACCCGGTAGCCGTGGTTCCCGGCGCTGGGCAGGTAGGGGTCGACCGGATCGGCGCGCGACGAATCGCGGGGGGCTGCGATCTTGGCGATGAGGTCCTTCTTGACTGCCTTCAATTCCATGACCTGCGCGAGTGTAGTGGACCCGGGGTGATCGGCACCGCGCCCGGCGCCCGGGCGGCAGAAACTACTTGCCAAAGTGGAAAGTAGTTGCCTATGGTCTAGTCATTGCCCGGGTGGACACTCCCGGGACCGTCACGAGGAAGGTGTCGCCATGACCACGGAGATCCGCACCACCGGCGAGCTCGATCGCGCCGAGGCCGCCCGGCTCCTGGCGGAGGTCGAGGGTCGCCCGCCGGTGAGCTCCACGCGCGACGCCCGGGTCTTCGCCTGGTTCGCCGCCGTCATCGCGGTGGTGATGGGTGCCGGGACCATCGCGATCATGTTCTCCAACTGGGCGATGGTGCCGTACGTGGTGCTGCTGTTCGCCGTGATCTTCTGGCAGCGGCGATCGATCGGCGCCAGTCCCCGTGGTTCGGCCCGGACGTACCTCTGGGGGGTCGCGGGCTCCGGCGTGGTGGTCCTCGTCGTCGTCACCGGGTTGCACGTCATCCGCACCACGATCGGCCTCACCCCCTGGTGGTACCTCCTCGGTGCGGTGCTGGTGGCGGTGCCCGGACTGATCGCCGCCGCGCGCATCGCACGCCGGGGTGCCGCCCGGTGACCGGCCCGCAGGGCGATGCCCCTGCCG
>NZ_JAALEF010000432.1:0-2324 GCF_014145245.1 Dietzia sp. B44
CACCGGCCCCGACCGGCGGGCTCGCGTGCCGGTCAGGGCCGCATGCGCCGGAAACTCACCACGGGCCGGTCCCCGGCCAGGTCCTCTCGGGGGGCGCACACCGATTCCACCTGCCGGCGGGCCTGCTCGGGGACGGGGGTGCCGGGGTCGAGGACCGAGAGGTACTCCTTGTGCTCGGCCAGCGCGGCGACTGCCGGTTCGACGAACCCCTCGACGTCCACGTAGTGGGTGGGCTGCGGTGCGGACTCGAACCACATCCGGGGACGCCCCTCGGCGGCGTCCACGCCGACGGCGGCCACCAGGTCGTCGTACGTCGCGCCCACCGCGGCACCGAACTCCATGTGATCGCTCTGGTTGGGGGCACCGGGCGCCCACTCGGGCCCCGAGTACAGGGAGATCACGATGTCCGGCCGGTGACGGCGGAGGGAGTCCGCGATCGCGTCGCGGAGCTCCGAGTCGTTGACGATCCTGCTGTCGGGGAAGCCGAGGAACTCCACCTCCTCGACGCCCACGATCGCCGAGGAGCGGCGCTGTTCCTCCTCCCGGACCGGTCCGGCGGTCGAGGGGGGCATCCCCTCGATCCCCGCCTCGCCGCTCGAGGCCAGCACGTAGACGATGTGGCGACCCTCCGCGGTCCAGCGGGCCACCGCGGCGGACATGCCGTACTCGGGATCGTCGGGATGGGCGACCAGGACCAGGCCGCGGGTCCAGTCGGTGGGAAAGGGCTCGGGTGGGGTCATGGGGAGAGTATTGCCGATCCGGGGTGACGAGTCGGTAGCGTCCGAACACATGGCCCTCACCGAGTGGTTGCTCTCCGCGCACGAGCGGGGCAACCCTGACACCCGTCTGGATTCCCGTCATCCCGGGAACGAGGCCTGGTCGGAGGGCAACGAGGTCCGCCCACTGGTCCACGGGGCCACGTATTTCGCCGAGCTCTTCGACAGGATCGAGGCCACCGGGCGGGGCGATCTGATCCTGTTCACCGACTGGCGCGGCGACGCGGACGAGCGGCTCACGGGGCAGCCCGGCAGCGAGGTCTCGGCGGTACTGCGACGGGCCGTCGACCGCGGGGTGGCCGTGCACGGGCTCGTGTGGCGCTCGCACTCGGGGATCGACGAGTTCTCCCACGAGGAGAACCGACGGCTCGGGCGGAAGGTCGATGACCGGGGCGGCAACGTCCTGCTCGACATGCGGGTGCCGCCGCGCGGGTCGCACCACCAGAAGATGGTGGTGATCCGACACGCGGACGCCCCGCGGCGGGACGTGGCCTACGTGGGCGGCATCGACCTGTGTCATTCGCGGCGGGACGACGCCCGACACCGGGGCGACCCGCAGGCGCAGTCGATGTCCGAGGTCTACGGGGTGACGCCGCCGTGGCACGACGTGCAGTGCGCCATCTCGGGACCGGCCGTGTACGACGCCGAGACGGTGTTCCGGGAACGGTGGGAGGACCCGGCGCCCCTGACGAGGTCGCGTCGCCGGTTCCGCGTGGACCGCGACCACGTGGACGTGCGCGCCGAACCCTTGCCCCCGCAGGCGCCGCCGCCGCCGGCGGTGCCGGGTGGCACGCACGTCGTCCAGCTGCTCCGCACCTACGCCGGCCGACACGGTCGACGTGCCTACCCGTTCGCACGGAGGGGTGAGCGGAGCGTCGCCCGCGGGTACGCCAAGGCGTTCGAGCGTGCCCGTGACCTCATCTACGTGGAGGACCAGTACCTGTGGTCGCGCGCGATCGCGGACTCCTTCGTGGAATCGCTCCAGCGGGACGAGGGATTGCACCTGATCGTCGTGATGCCCCGGTGGACGGACAGCGACAACCCGATCTCCCGTCTCCCGCAGCTCCTCGGCCGGCAGCGCGCCATGAGCCGACTCGCCGCCGCGGCCCCCGGCCGGGTGGCCTTCTACGCGCCGGAGAACTCCGACGGCACCCCGGTCTACGTCCACGCCAAGGTGTGCGTCGTGGACGACACCTGGTGTTCGGTCGGCTCCGACAACTTCAGCCGGCGCTCGTGGACCCACGACTCGGAACTCTCGGCGGTGGTGGTGGACACGGCCGCGTCCGATCACAGTCCGTACGCCCGCAGACTGCGTCTGACCCTGGCCGCCGAGCACCTGGGGTGCGGCGTGGACGGTCCGGGGTATCCGGGGGACGTGTCGGAGATCGCGCACGGGGACGGCGATCCGGGCGACGACGACGACCTCGCGCGCCTGATGCACGACTGTCCCGACGCGGTGGGGACGTTCCGGGCCTTCGCCGACGCGGCCGCCGCGCTCGAGGAGTGGCATCGCGGCGGTCGCCGGGGGACGCGGCCCCCGGGTCGGCT
>NZ_JAALEF010000433.1:0-4004 GCF_014145245.1 Dietzia sp. B44
GACGCCGTGGCGGCGGGCGGCTACCGAGGAGTCGCACAGGCGCGCGAGCGAGACGTCAGGCGCGGGAGCGCCTGCAGGTCGCCGCGAACCGAGGGCCGGGGCTGGCGGCGGGTCTCGACTCCGCCTACTTCCTCGGCCTGGGCAGCTCCCTCGTCCGCGGCGCCAGTCCCCACTGGTGGCGGCCCAGCCGGGAGGGCGGGAGCAGTGCGTCGAAGTCGGGGAGCCCGTCGTCCGCCAGGACATCACCGGAGATCGCCACGCTCACTACGCGGCCCAGGAGCATCGCACTGGTGCCGAGGTCGATCACGTCATGGCGCACGCACTCGAACGCGATCGGCGCCTCGGCCACCCGCGGCGCCGACACCACCTCGGAGGGCTCGGCGGTCAGGCCGGAGAGGACGAACTCGTCGACCTCCGGGCCGACCGGGGCCGAGGTGGCGTTGATGAGCTCCATCAGCGACTCGGTGCCGATGTTCACCACGAACTCCCCGGTCTCGACCACGTTGCGGTACGTGTCCTTGCGGCCGATCGAGGTGACCGAGAGGATCGCGGGGTCGGCGCAGGCCACGGTGAAGAACGAATACGGCGCGAGGTTCGACACCCCGTCGGCGGAGACGCTCGAGACCCAGGCGATGGGCCGGGGAGTGACCGATGCCGTGAGCAGGGCGTACAAACCCTTGGCCGGGGGATCGTCCGGTGTGTGGATGGTGCGCATCTCGCCATTGTCCCGCCGTCTCGGGGGGAGTGACGTGATCCCGGTCACAGCTGCTCTAGCCTGGGGCGGCGAGCACATGACGGTGAGCGGGGCGGGCGAGAGGGGCCGGGGACGATGACGGAGACGAGAGTCCGGATTCCACTGCGGGACCAGCTGTGGCTGATGATGGACCGCCCGGACAATCTCATGTACATCAACTCGGTGATGTGGTTCGCCGAGGTCCCCGACTGGGACGCGGTCTCCGAGGCGATCGCGTCGCGGATGGTCGAACCCCACCCGGTGTTCCGCCGGGTCCCGGTGCGACGGGGCCGACGGTGGTACTGGCAGGACGATCCCGACTTCGACATCTCCCGCCATCTGGTCCGACGGCGCCTTCCCTCGCCGGGCGGGCGCGCCGAGGCGGAGGCGCACGTCGCCGAGCAGATGGGGCTGCAACTCCCCGACGACCGCCCCATCTGGCGCGCCGAGTTCATCGAGGGCTACCACGGTCACGGTGGCGACCGGGAGGGGGCGCTCCTGCTGTTCCGCGTCCAGCACGGGATGGTCGACGGGATCCGTTTGACCCAGCTGGTCCTGGGGTTGTGCGACCGCGACGACGACGACCCGCTGCCCAACGTGGGTCGGGAGCTGTCCTCATCGGGCGGCGGTGTCCTGGGCGCGGTGGGCCAGGCCGGGGCAGGGCTGGCCAAGGACACGCTCGGCATCGCCCGCGGCCTCGCGGGCGCCACGATCAGATTCCCCGTGACGATGGCGCGACTGACCAGGGCCGTGGTGGCCCCGGGCCGCGGGGTCACCAGGGTGCCACGCGCGTCGTGGAATCCCTGGCCGACACCATCGACCCCACCAACAGGACGACCAACACCTACCGTGCGACCTTCCGGCTGCTGTTCGAACCCAGATCGCCGGAGCTGTCGTGGAGTGGCCACGCCCACGCCCGGAAGAAGGTCTCCTGGATCGCCGGGCTGGACCTCGCGGCGATCAAGAGGGTGGCGAAGGCGCACGACACCACGGTCACCACCGTGATGCTCGCGGCGGTGTCCAGGGCGCTCACCGAGTACCTCGACACCCACGGCGATCGTCGGGTCTCGGACATCAATCTCATGGTGCCGATGTCCATCGAGCCGGTGGCTGACGAACTGCCGGAGGAACTGGGCAACCACCTCACGATCATCCTCATGCGCCTGCCGCTGGGGATCGACGACGCCGACGAGCTCATCGACGCGATCGCCACGTCCATGTCCCGGGTGCGCTACTCGTTCGAACCACACGTCAACTTCGCCACCATGCTCGGCGTCGCGGTCACTCCCGGCCCGGTGGCGCACGCGGTGGTCGACCTGCTCGCCAACAAGACCGTCGGCCAGCTCACGTCGGTCCCCGGGCCGGTCTCCACGGTGCGGATCGCCGGCACTCCTGTCGAGGGGATACTCGGCTGGGTTCCGATGAGCGGCGACCAGGCCTTCGGAATCTGCATCTTCAGCTACAACGGCAAGGTCTCGGTGGGCATCGCCACCGACGCGGGACTCGTGCCCGACCCGGGCGAAGTCGCCGGGATGATCGAGGACAAGTTCGCGACGTTCGCCGGCTGGGACGAGGAGGACTGACCCGCGGTCACGCCGCGTGGCCGGTCCGTCCCCGCGCCCACCCGACTCACCACGCCGGCGCCGACTCACCACGCCGGCGCCGGGACCTCCGGGTGGGCGGCGAACCAGGCACCGATGTAGGACATGTCGATGCCCTGGTCCTCCGCGATCAGGTCGTACATCGTGCGCCCGTCGAGCGCCTCGCGCAGGAGGTCGGCGTGCCCGCTGTGCCGGTTGATCTCGGTCAGCACGTGCTGTGCGACCCAGCGGCCGTTGAACGGTGCCAGGTCCGACGGGAACCACGGCATCTCGGTGGGGACGGGGACCCGCGCGTCCAGGTCGGCGGCTCGGAGATGGGCGAGTCCCGCGGCGCACCGACGGTCGTACTCGGCGAGGACCTCCTCGGCGGTCGCGTCGGGATCGACCCGGTTGACGGCCTCGGCCCACTCGAAGGTCTCCGGTAGCGAGCGTCCCGTCTCCAGGGGGTCGGGCGCGGCGGCCGCCCGGCCCAGCCAGTCCTCGGCCACTTGACCGATGTGCAGGATCAGCCAGCCGAGCGTCAGCTCACTCGACGGGACCGGCCGCGCCCGCAGTTGGTCGCCGGTGAGGCCGTGGACGATCGAGCGGGCGTTGACGAGAGCGTCGTCGATCCATTCGAGCAGGGTGTCGCGCTCGGTGGTGTGGGTGGCGGCGAACAGTGGCATGGCGAACTCCTCGGTGGTGGGTCGGGGATGGTGTGGTGTCGGCGGGTGCCGACGGGTCGTCCGGATCAGACGGGTCAGACGGGTCGACCGGATCAACGGGTGTGGGCGTACAGGTCGCGGAGCAGGCACAGCTCCGCGCCGTGGTGGATGACCTCGCGGTGGATGTGCAGGACGAGGGTGGCCATGGGGGCGGCGGACCAGTGGCCCTCGGCCTCCCCGACGGGCGCGGCGAGGGCGTCGTCGTCGAGCCCCCGGACCCCCTCCATCCAGCCCGCGTAGGTGCGGTCGAGCTGGGCGAGTCCGCCCACGGCGTCACCGGCGAACTCGTGGGTCATGTAGTCGTGGGGCGGTCCGCCGAAGTGGTCGTGCCACCGGGCCCCGAGCACTCCCACGACCACGTGGCCGATCCGCCACGCGATGGTCGTCAGCGGTGCGGGCCGCGGTTCGGGATAGGCGAAGTCGATCGTGAAGTCACCGCTCCCGGCCTGCACCTCCGCGGAACCGGTGCCCCGGGGGCGCACGCCCCAGGTCCGATCATCGGGTGCGGGGGAGAAGTGGTACTCGGCGTCGGTCAGTCCCTCCAGGCGAGGCCGGAGGTGGCCGGTCCAGTGGTATTCGAGTTGGTCGGCGAGCTGGTCGGTCCAGTCGATGGTGCGGGCTGTGGTCATGGTGGTCTCCCGGTGGTGGGGGCGGTCGGCCGACGGGCGGGCGGCTCTCTCGCGGTCCGACAGCAGACTCTCAGGTGATCAGGACAGATCTGGTCCTCTGCCGGTGCGAGAGTGGACGACGTGACCGAGGACAAGATGCCCACGACCCAGCGGGTGCTGGGGCTGCTCGACCTGCTGCAGCGGCGCACCGTGTGGACCGGGCCCGAACTCGCGGCCGAGCTCGGGGTCACCACCCGCTCGGTGCGGCGGGACGTGGACCGACTGCGCGACCTGGGCTACCCGGTCGAGTCCGAACGCGGCGCGGGCGGGGGGTACCGGCTGGGATCGGGCCGGCGGC
>NZ_JAALEF010000434.1:0-1050 GCF_014145245.1 Dietzia sp. B44
GTCGGTCTCCTCGGACCCGTCGTCGACCAGCGCGCCCGCCATCGGCAGCACGTTGAACGCGATCGGCGCCACGTACGGCCCGGTGTCGTCCACCTTGAGCGCCGCGCCGTCGTGCACCAACTCGTGGCCGACGCCGACGTTCCCGGTCACCTGCTCCTCGAGGGTCCGCACGCCCTGCAACCCCGACCCGGACACGGCCTGGTACGTGGAGACGACGAGGCGCGTGAGCCCCGCGGCGTCGTGCAGCACCTTGAGCACCGGCATCGCGGCCATGGTGGTGCAGTTGGGGTTGGCGATGATGCCCTTGGGCGGGTTCTGCGCGGCCTCGGGGTTGACCTCGGAGACGATCAGCGGGACGTCGGGGTCCTTGCGCCAGGCGCTGGAATTGTCGACGACGACGGCGCCGGCCGCGGCGAACCGAGGGGCCTGCTCCTTGGACATCGTGCCCCCGGCCGAGAACAGCGCGATGTCGATGCCCGCGAGCTCCTCGTCGGTGGTCGCGGCGGTGTCCTCGACCACGATGTCCTCGCCACGGAACGGCAGCGTGGTGCCCGCCGACCGCGCGGAGGCGAAGAACCGCACCTCGTCGGCCGGGAACTCCCGCTCCTCCAGCAGGGCGCGCATCACGCGCCCCACCTGGCCCGTGGCTCCGACTACGGCGACAGTGGTCATCGTTGAGGTCAACTCCTGAAAGGTTCTGTCCCGGCCCGCCGCGGACGGGTTCTCCGCCCTGCGCTCGACCGACCGGTGTGGGGACCCAGTCTACCGAGGCCGGTGGCGATGGACAGCGGCCCGCGTCACAGTGCGGGGAGCGGCCGACCTCGCCATCGCCGACCAACGAGAAGTCTGTTCGGCTCACGTCGGCCGAGAGGGAGGTGTGCGAAACGTCCTTTTGGATGGGCTGGCGGGTCCGATGGGCCGGCGGGTCCGATGCTCCACATGGCCGCCCGTCTCCACAGACGATGCCGAAATCGCGGGATGGACGAGGGATGCCACGCTCGTCGTCGTCGACGCTTGCCCCATGCGCCCCGACCCGTCACCCCGCCGCAC
>NZ_JAALEF010000040.1:0-8839 GCF_014145245.1 Dietzia sp. B44
GCGGCTTGACCGGCGCGCCGAGCTTCGCCTCGGGCTCGCCGACCACCTCGATCACGCCGTCCGAACCCCTGGTGAGGATCGGCGCGCTGGCGACCCCGACCATCCCGAGCTTCTCGGCGCGCTGCGCCAGGACCTCCGCCGACCGGGCTCGCTCGTTGGACGCCTGGAGTGCCTCCATGCGTTCGACGAGCTGGACGTTGGCGTCACGCGCGTTCTTGAGGTTGTAGGTGTCCTGGGTGGTCTGCGCGGACAGCAGGAGCGTGCCGCCGACGCCGGTACCGATGAGGAGGAGCATGACGACGACGAAGGGGATCCTCCCCGCGAGGTCGGCGGGACTCAGCCGTTCCGCGGGGACGACCACCGTCCGGCGGCCCCGGACAGAGCGGGTGACCGGCTTCCGGCGCAGTCCCACGGCCCCGACGCCTCTGACCGGCTCGGCGCCCTCGGTGGTGGTGCCGCGCCGGGTGTCGAGGTCGTCGGCGGGATCCGACGTGTCGATCGTGCTCGTCATGGGGTTCTCCCGTCGATACGCCGGACGCAGCGCACCCGGACCGAGGCCGAGCGCGGGTTGTGATCGATCTCGGACTGTGAGGCCTTCTCCGCACCGCGGGTCACGGCCTCGAACTCGGGACCGTGTCCGGGCAGTTCCACCGGCAGACCCGCCGGGGTGCGCGAGGCGGTCCGGGTGGTCAGTTCTCGCTTGACGATCTTGTCCTCGAGCGAGTGGTACGCCATGAACACCGCCCGCCCGTCACCCCTCAGCAGGTCGAGGTACCCGGGGACCGCGTTCTCCACGGCCTCGAGCTCGGCGTTGACCTCGATGCGCAGCGCCTGGAAGACACGTTTGCCCGGATGCCCACCGGTGCGGCGGGCGCCCTGCGGGATGGTGTCGTAGAGCAGCTCGACGAGCTGGGCGCTGGAGGCGACCGGATCTGTCTCACGGCGACGCACGATCGCGGAGGCGATCTGACGCGCGAACCGCTCCTCGCCGTAGACGCGGAAGAT
This sequence comes from Dietzia sp. B44, assembly GCF_014145245.1. Classification (NCBI taxonomy): domain Bacteria; kingdom Bacillati; phylum Actinomycetota; class Actinomycetes; order Mycobacteriales; family Dietziaceae; genus Dietzia; species Dietzia sp. B44. The sequence goes on from NZ_JAALEF010000040.1 coordinate 1,006, forward strand.
CCTGGCGAGGTCGTCACGCGGGTAGTCCGCCAGGATGTCGGCGGCGGTCGGGCCGGTGGTGGGGTCCATCCTCATGTCCAGCGGGGAGTCGACCGAGTACGCGAAACCGCGCTCGGCCACGTCGAGCTGCATCGAGGAGACCCCGAAGTCCAGCAGCACGCCGTCGATCGCCGGGCCGGCCGCGTCCCTCGCGTCCTCGGGGAGGCTGTCCACGATCAAATCGAAGTCGTCGAAGCGGGCGTGCACGGGAGTGAACCGGTCCCGGTAGGCGGTGAGTCTGCGGGTGGCGATCTCGAGGGCCTCGGGGTCGCGGTCGACCCCGACCACCCTCAGGTCGTCGAACTCGGCGAGGAGATGCGAGGTGTGACCGCCCAGACCCAGCGTGCCGTCCACGATCACCGGGCGACGGCCTTCCGCGGCCGCGGAGTCGACGACGGGCCGGAAGAGTTCGAGGGTGCGGTCGAGGAAGACGGGGATGTGACCGGACCGGGCAGCCGCGCGGTCGGAGTCGGGCTCTTCCGCCATGTCGCCTCCCTCGCGTCCGGATGTCATCGGTGCTCCGGTTGTGGTGGAGCCCCCTGGTCCCCGTCCGGTACCCACCTGGCGTTGGGGAAGTACGTCAGGGTGGTGCCGGGCAGGGGCCGGGGGGCTCCGTCCGTCGTGCAGTCGTGCTGTCGTTCCGTCGTGCTGGTCCGTCCCGGGGATCAGAACTCGATCCCCAGCGAGGTGCCCTCCATCTCGGAGAACACGGGGAGGTTCTCCGCGCTGTAGCGGTCCCAGGCCTCGGCGTCCCAGACTTCGAGACGCTCTCCGAGGCCGTTGACCACGCAGTCCTTGCCGAGGCCCGCGTAGTTCCGCTGACTCGCCGGAATGGAGACCCGTCCCTGCGAATCGAGTTGTTGGACCTCCGCGCCGCTCACCAGGAGCCGGAAGAACGCCATGTGCCTCTCACTGAGGTTGGCGGTCGGCCGGACCTTTCTGACCAACGCGTCGAACTCGCGTTCCGGGAAGACCGAGAGCGTGTTGGTGAACCACCCACACACGACCACCCCGTCGGCCAGGCCAGGCCTGAATCTGGCGGGGATCGTCAGCCGCCCCTTGTCGTCGAGCTTGGGACGGTGCGTCCCGTACCCGACGAAGGCTCGTTCACGCTCGGAGTCGGTGGGATCGGTGTCGGTCACCCGCCACCTCCTGGGTTCAGGCCCCTTCGAGCTCCTCGCGTCCCCCACTGTACCCCACAACGCCCCACAAACAAGGCCTGTGCCCCACTTCTCCCCACCCACTTACATCTCTGCAGTTCAGAGCACCCTGTTGACCCGTGACCAGCTGGAGAACCCGCCGGGAGTCACGCCGGAGACGGCCACAGTCGGCGAACAGATGTGGTTCCTGTGACTATTTCACACCCTAGGGGCGAATGATGGGCCCCCGGTGGGGCGAAGTGGAGAGCCGGGGGGCGCACGGTGGGGCGCGCCGACGCAGGGCGACCCGGCATCACCGAGTTCCCACGCGGCCGAGACGCTCGCCGCCGAAATAGGCGGGAGGGGCGAGCGCGGATGCGCTCGCCCCTCCCGGGACGTGATCAGTCGTTCTGGCTACTGCTCGAAGCGACGGCGGAAGCGATCCTCCATGCGAGAGGAGTAGCTCTGGCCCTCGGCCCCCTTGGTGGACGCCTTACCCGTACCCGGCACCCGGGCTCCGCCCGCGGAACCGGCCGACGACGACGCCTTGGACGGCACCGCGCGCATGGCGAGCACACCCGCCGCGAACATCACGAGGAAACCCACGAGACTGAGGACGGGAAACCCGCCCGGTTTGAAGTCGAGTGCCAACCCGCCCACGAGGAGCGCGACCCCCACGAGACCGAGGATCACCACCAGCCCGGCAGGACGGCGGCCACCGGTCCCACCGGTCTTTCGAACAGACGACGCGAACTTGGGGTCGTCGGCGTAGAGCGCATTCTCGATCTCGTCGAGCATGCGCTGCTCGTGCTCTGACAGGGGCACTTCGACCTCCTTAGAACGCTCGCGGTTACGAGCTCGGCCGGCTCGGCCGTGTGACGTCGACCGTCTACGGGGATCAGCCGGTCAAGGGTTGACTCCATCATACGAGCGCGACGCGGTGGTGACCACCGGGATTCCGAGTACGCGGCAGAAGCCCGGTCCACAGGGCGTCCTCGACCTCACGCCGCCGGACCCAGTACTCCCAGCCGCTCGTCGACCAGGTCGAGGAAACGACCGACAGCCCAGAGGAAGTCATCCGCCATGCGGGGTGTGACCGTTCGGGGGAGCCCGTCCTCCACGGCGGCCGCGAGGGCCGAGTAACCGCCGAAGGCGGAGGCCCATTCCGCCAGCTCGGGAACCTCTGCGGCGAGCCGGTGCCACACATCGGACGGGCCCCTGCGACGCGGCCCCGGGGACAGGAGCGCCGCCGCCGCCGAACGCGCCGCCCGGTAGGACTCGAGAAACCGCTCGGCGGGTGACGACGCGGCCAGCGCCCGGCCCCGGTGGACCTCGGCACGACCTGCCCGACCGAGGGACCCGAGGCCACCCCCGCCCGGCGCACGAACTGCGGTTCTCGACGCCATCTCCGCTGCACCTCCCCTTCTGGACCCCACGGTATCGGCGGGGTACGACACAACTGGAGGTCGTGAACGCGCGCACGTGATGAGATGGGGTGGATGGACACCGTGATCACCAGCCTGGACGCCGGGGAGTTCCGTGACCGACTGCCGGAGGCGCTCGGTGTCTACGTCGACGCCATGGGGTACCCGTCCCAGGTGATCCGATCCCGCGCCCCCGCGTGGATGGAGCACAGCCACCGGGAGGGCTGGTCCGGGGTCGCGGCCTTCGAGGCGCCGCGTCGGCGCCTTCTCGGTCACGCCCGTGGGCCCCTGGTCGCCATCTGTTACGGCTACCGGGGCTCACCCGGCCAGTGGTGGTACGAGCAGGTCGCGCGAGGGCTGCGAGAACAGGATCAGCGCCTGCCGACGGACTACGTCGAATTGACGGAGCTCCACGTCTCCCCCCGCTATCAGGGGCACGGCATAGGCACTGAGTTGCTCCGCAGGTTCCTGTCCGGTCGCACGGAGGGATCCGTGTTGCTCTCGACCCCCGAGGTCCCCGACGAGGCCAACGGGGCGTGGCGGTTGTACCGGTCGATGGGCTTCTCGGATGTGCTCAGGGCCTACAGGTTCGAAGGCGACGCCAGGCCGTTCGCCGTACTCTCGCGGTCGCTCCCCCTCACCCAACACGGAGGCCCGCGTGAACAACAGTCATGACGTCGTGGTGATCGGTTCCGGTCACAACGGCCTGGTCTGCGCCGCCTATCTCGCGCGGGCAGGGCTCGACGTCCACGTGGTGGAGAAGGACACCGTCCTGGGCGGCGCCACCTCCACTGTCGAGCGCTACCCCGGGCACCGCACGGATCGTGGCTCGTCGGCCCACCTGATGATCCGGCACACCGGCATCCCTGAGGAGCTGGACCTGGCCGCCCACGGGCTGAGGTACGTGGACTGTGACCCGTGGGGTTTCGCCCCCGCCCCGCCGGGCAGCGACGCCCCGCCCATCGTCTTTCACCGCGACCTCGACGAGACCTGTGCGAGCATCGCCGCCGCCTGCGGGCGGGCGGACGCCGACGCCTACCGCGGGTTCGTCCGCCGGTGGGAGGTCCTCGCCGGGCGGATGATGAAGGGGTTCAGCGTTCGCCCCACGGCTCCGCGCCTGGGTTCCGCGTTCCTCGGACGCGACGATCTCCGGGATCCCTTCGGCACGGTCCAGACCTTCCTGTCCTCCGGGGATGCGCTGCTCGACCAGACCTTCACGTCCGAGCGGCTCAAGGCCGCCCTGTCCTGGTTCGGCGCACAGTCCGGGCCGCCGATGTCCCATCCCGGCACCGCGCCGATGATCGGCTTCGCCGCGCTCATGCACCAGACCCCTCCCGGCCGTGCGATCGGCGGGTCGGGCGCTCTCGCCGACGCTCTCGTCTCCGCCGTCCGGGCCGGCGGCGGATCGGTCACGGCGGGTGCCGGAGCGACGGCGATCCGCCGCTCGGGGGCCGGTTGGCGGGTGGATACCGCGGGGGGCCCGTCGTTGCACTGCTCGGCCGTCGTCGCGGCCTGTCACGTCCACACCACGCTGGACCTCCTGGCCCACGAACTCCCCGCGGCGGGCCTCGAGGCCTGGCGCCGCAGGATCCGTCCGGGGTTCGGGCTGGGGATGGTCGTCCGGCTGGGTACGACGGATCTGCCCCGGTACCCGGGTGTGCCCACGACCACCAGTGCGCACGGTCTGCAGTTGCTGGTGACGGACCGCCGTCGACTCGACCACCGGTACGGGGTCGCCGCGGCCGGCGGGCTCGACGCCGATCCCGCCGTCCTCGCCATGAGCTTCAGTTCGCTCGACCCCTCGCTGGCGCCGGCGGGTCGGCACGAACTGACACTGTGGTCGCAGTGGCACCCGCGGCACCTGGCGGACGGGCGCTCCTGGTCACAGGCGGGTCCGGGTGAGGCGGACCGGATCATCGCGGCCGCGGAGCGGTTCGCCCCCGGGCTCACCGACTCGATCGTCCACCGTCACGTCCAGACACCGGAGGACCTGGAGACCGAACTCGGCCTGATCGGCGGCAACGTGATGCACGTGGAGATGTCCCTCGATCAGATGCTCCCCATGCGGCCCCACCCGGATCTGGCCGGGCACACCGTCCCCGGCGCCGACGGCGTGTTCCTCGCGGGCGCCTCCACCCATCCCGGCGGGGGTGTCATCGGCACCAGCGGGAGGACGGTGGCGCGGCTCGTCGGTCGCCGACTCGGCACGTCGACGCGGCGTCGGCGCCGCACGCGGGCACAATGACGACCGTGATCGAACCGAGCACCACCGCGACCAGCCCCGTGACGGCCGCACACTCCCCCGCGCGTCGCCGGATCACGGGCGTCACCGCCCTGGTGACGATGCTGTTCGTCCTCACCGGGTGTCTCCAGCTGAACGCCCAGATGAGTGTGCGGAAGGACGACACCGTCTCGGGTCGCATCCTGGTGGCCGGCGACCAGCCGGCACAGGCGGCCGCCCTGGACCGGCTGTCCACTCCGTCCGGCCTCGAGCAGAAGGTGCGGATCACCGCCTACTCCGCGGACGGCTTCACCGGCAGGGAGATCTACTTCACCCAGTTGACCTTCGCAGAGGTCGACGCGCTGTCCCTGGCCATCGAGGTCGAGGGGGCGAGGCCGTACACCCTGGGTTTCCGCCGGAGCGGCGACACGGTGTCCTTCACCGGCTCGGTGGACCTCTCCGGAATACCGGCGGACCGGGCGGATTCCGCGTCCACCCGGGTGGACCTCACGTTCCCCAACCGCATCGGGGAGACGAACGGCACGCTGGGTGGGGGTAACTCCGTGAGCTGGACACCGGCGCCGGGGTCCATCACCCGGATGCAGGCGTCGTCGTCCTACCCGGATCCGGCGACCCGCGGTTTCGCGGTGTGGATGATCGTCGGGATAGGCGCCGCTCTACTGGTGTCGATCGGGACGATCCTGGCCGCCCGGACCTCGCGGGCCCGGTCGGACCGACTCGTGCGCTGATCTCACGGGGAGCCGGCGGGGCGCACGGACCGCGGGAGCACCGCCTCAGGCCCTGGTCGCCCCGACCCCCGGGGACGGGACCATCGACAGGTTGGCCAACACCTCATGCGTGGCACGGGAGAAGTTGAGGGTGTTGAAGTGCAGGCAGGGCACGCCCTCGCCGATCAGACGCTCACAGAGTTCGGTGGCGAACTCGATCCCCACCTCGCGGACCGCGGCACGGTCCTCCTCTGGCCCGTCACCCGCCGCCGCGCGCAACCGGTCGGACAGGCCGTCCGGGAGGGCGCACCCCGACAGCTCCACCATCCGGCGGACCTGACGGAGGCTCGTCACGGGCATGAGCCCGGGGATGATCGGCTTGGCCGCCTGCTCCGGGTCCGCGACCGCGAGACGGTCCCGGAGACGCAGGTAGTGTTCCACGTCCCAGAACATCTGCGTGATCGAGTACTCGGCGCCGGCGCGCAGTTTGTTGAGCAGGATCTCGGTGTCGTGGTCCAGGTCCCGCGCCCGGTAGTGCCCCTCCGGGAAGGACGCGACACCCACGTGGAAGTCCCCGACCTCGTGGATCAGTCGCACGAGCTCCTCCGCGTAGTGCAGACCCTCGGGGTGCGGGGTCCAGTCACCCAACGGGTCCCCGGGGGGGTCCCCCCGGAGGGCGAGGATGTTGGTGACACCGACGTCGGCGTACATCTGGATCATCTCGCGCAGTTCGGCGATCGTGTGCCCCACGGCCGTCAGGTGGGCGATGGGCACCAGGTCGGTCTCGCTGACGACCCTCTCGACGACCCTGACCGTCCGGTCACGGGTGGACCCGCCGGCCCCGTAGGTGACGGACACGAACGCTGCGCCCAGTTCGGAGAAGACGGAGGCGGCCCGCCAGAGACGTGCCTCCGCGGCCTCGTCCCGGGGTGGGTAGAACTCGACGGAGAAGGGCACCCTGGGGGTGCTCGACGAGGCGATCCGGTCCACGATGCTCGGGTGTCGGTCGCCGCCCGCTGGGTCGATGTCGGGTAGCTGGGTCACCGGACCAGGGTAGCCCGACACGCGTCGGTGCCGACCTCCGCCCGGCGACTAGGATCACGGTATCGAGGGCTGCCGGGCGGCGGCGCCCGGAAGGGATGGTGACCGTGGTCACGGCGACTCGTCCAGACGACGGAGAGCGGATCCTCGGCGCCCTCCGCCGCCATCTCGACGGACGGCGCCGGGTCGTGTCAGGGGTCGACGATCGGGTCGACACCCTGGCGGGCCTGCTCGCGGACTTCGTCCTCAGTGGTGGCAAACGGATGCGGCCCCGGTTCGGCCTGGCGGGATGGTCGGCGGTGAACCCGGCGGACGCCGTCGTCCCGGACGAGATCGTCACCGCCTGCGCGGCACTCGAGCTGATCCAGGCGTGCGCCCTCATCCACGACGACATCGTGGACGCCTCCGACACCCGTCGCGGCCGACCCACCGTCCATCGCTCGATCGAGGCGGCCCACCGGGGACTGGGATGGTCCGGGGACCCCGCCCGGTACGGGGTCTCGCAGGCGATCCTCGTCGGAGACCTGGCCCTGACCTGGGCGGACGAGATGTTCGTGACCTCGGGCGCGGATCCGGCCGCACTCGGCCGGGCGCTCGCGCCCTGGTACGCGATGAAGACCGAGGTGCTCTCGGGTCAGATGCTCGACATCCTCGCGGAATCCTCCGGTGCGACGGACGAGCTGACGCCGGCCCGGATCAACCGGTTCAAGACCGCGGCGTACACCGTCGAGCGGCCGCTCCACATCGGTGCCGAGCTCGCCGGGGCCGGCGCCGACACCGTCGCGGCGCTCCGCGAGTTCGGTGTGGCCGTGGGGCAGGCCTTCCAACTCCGCGATGACATGCTCGGTGTGTTCGGTGACCCCGAGGTCACGGGCAAGCCGTCCGGGGACGACCTCCGTGAGGGCAAGCGCACCCTCCTGTTGGCCAGGGCGACCGCCCTGGCACCGACCGGGGACTCGGATTTCCTGCTCTCGGTCCTGGGCACCGACCTCGACACCGACGACCTCGAGCGGGCTCGCCGGATCCTCGTGGACTCGGGGGCGGTCGCCTCCGTCGAGGCGGAGATCGACACCCTGACCGTGCGGGCCCTGGACGCGATCGGTTCGGACGCGGTGAGCGAGCACGGCCGGGTCACCCTGCGCGACCTGGCCGAGGCCGCCACCCGTCGTCGGGCGTGACGATGGCACCGGGCCCGGCCCCGGGGGCCGTCACGCCCACCTCGTCAGATCCGTCGGCGCGGTC
>NZ_JAALEF010000435.1:0-5111 GCF_014145245.1 Dietzia sp. B44
GTCCCGCCGGTTGACGGCCACGGCCACCTGCTCGGCGAGTCGGGCACGGACGCTCTCCGCGTCCGCCAGCTCGGCGCGTCGGGTCACCAGGTCGTCGGCGGCCAACCGGAAGGTCGCGTCGCGGAGGTCGGCCTGGACGGACTGGGCCCGGCGCGCCACCTCGGCCTGACGACCGAGGGGCTTGAGCTGGCGGCGCAGTTCGCCGGTCAGGTCACTCAGCCGGTCGAGGTTGCCCTGCATCCCGGCGAGCTTGCGCTGCGCCTTCTCCTTGCGACGACGGTGCTTGAGGATGCCGGCGGCCTCCTCGATGAAGGCGCGACGCTCCTCGGGTTTGGACTCGAGGATCTCGGCAAGTTTGCCCTGGCCCACGATCACGTGCATCTCGCGCCCGATGCCCGAGTCCGAGAGCAGCTCCTGGACGTCCATCAGGCGGGCGCGGTCCCCGTTGATCTCGTACTCGGCCGCACCGTCGCGGAACATCCGCCGGGTCAGCGAGACCTCGGCGTAGTCGATGGGCAGCGTGCCGTCAGAATTGTCGAGGGTGAGCGTCACCTCCGCGCGGCCGAGCGGTGCCTTGCCTGCGGTCCCCGCGAAGATCACGTCCTGCATCTTGCCGCCGCGCAGCGACTTGGCGCTGTGCTCCCCCATCACCCAGGTCAGCGCGTCGACGACGTTGGACTTACCGGAACCGTTGGGACCGACCACGCAGCAGATGCCGGGCTCGAACCTCAGCGTCGTCGGTGCCGCGAAGGACTTGAAGCCCTTGAGCGTCAGCGACTTGAGGTACACGACTGTCGATCCTATGGCACGGCCGGCTACCGCCCCGGAGGCGTGACCCCGACGGCGACAATCGCCGCCGCGCGCCGCCGGGCAGCCGGCTTCACCGCCAACTTGTGGAGTTCCGACACCACGATGACCGTGGCCCCGACGATCACGCACATCGCCCACTCACCTGGACTCAGGGGGCTCAGACCCATCGGGCCGGCCAGGACCGGCCAGCTCACGACCAGCACCTGGAGGCAGGCGGCGACCGCCGTCGCGGCCATCAACAGCGGGTTCGCCAGCGGGCTGAGGGTGAACACCGACCGACGGAGGGCACGGGCGTTCATCACGTGGAAGAAACTGGCTGCGACCAGCACTGTCAGTGCCAGGGTGCGGGCGTGATCGGTGTCCACTCCCTCCCAGATCGCGCGCTCGTAGACGACGAGCGTCACCACCGCCATCCACACCCCGCTCAGCGCGGTACGCCACCACATGGTGGCATCGAGGACACCCTCACGAAGGTCGCGCGGGGGGACCTCCAGCTCGTCGCCCTCGCCGGGTTCGAATGCCAGGGCGATCACCTGGATCCCCGAGGTCACCAGGTTGGCCCACAACATCTGGACGGGCAGCAGGACCAGCGGGGAATTGGTGAAGACGTTGATCGCGACCGCCATCAACGCCGCGATCGCCGAGGACAGGAGGAAGAAGGTCGCCTTGCGGATGGTCGCGAAGGTGACCCGCCCCTCCTCCACGGCGTGCACGATCGTGCTGAAGTCGTCGTCCGTGAGGACGACGTCGGAGGCCTCGCGGGCGACGTCCGTGCCCGAGTCGCCCATCGCGACCCCGATGGAGGCGACGCGTAGTGCGGGCGCGTCGTTGACACCGTCCCCGGTCACCGCGACCACGTTGCCCATCGCCATGAGCTGCTCGACGATCCGCATCTTGTCCTGTGGCGACACCCGGGCCGCGACCGTCGCATCCGCCAGCCGGGCCCGGAGCATCGTGTCGTCCAGGGCCGCGATCTCGGCCCCGGTCAGCGGGGGCGTGCCGGTGTCCAGCCCGAGCCTCCCGGCGATCGCGGTGGCCGTGACCGGGTGGTCACCGGTGATCATCATCACCCGGATCCCCGCCGACCGGCAGCCGGCGATCGCCTCCTGGACGCCCGGACGTGGAGGATCGGTCATCCCCTCCAGGCCGAGGAAGGTCAGGTCCTCCGGTGCGCCCTCCAGGGTGTCGCCGGCCAGCCGCGGATCCCCGTCCTCGAGCTCCCGGCGGGCCGTGGCGATCACCCGCAGCCCCTCCGAGCCCAGGGCGTCGTTGGCTGCCAGGACGGCTGCCCGATCGAGGGTCGTGGTGCCCCCTGCGGTGAGCATGCTCGAGCACATCGCGGAGACCGCGTCGGGCGCACCCTTGACGTACAGCACCGGCCGACCGCCCTCGCTCCGGATCGTCTGCGAGAACCCGAGCTCGGGCTCGTACGGCATGTGCGCCACTGGGGCGGCGGCCCGTTCGGTCGGCGTGACGACGCCCAGTCCCACCGCCACCGCGGCCATCGCCGCATCCACCGCGTCGCCGGTGAAGCGAAGGGGGTCGTCCCGTGTCGGGACGGCCTCGTTGGTCAGCGCGCCCGCGCGCAGGGCGGTCTCCGCGACGGCGCTGATCCGACCGGTGTCGGTGCCGACCCCGGTCGCGGCGTCGACAGCGATCTCCCCCTCCGTGGTCCACAGCCGTTCCACGGTGAGCAGGTTCTGTGTCAGGGTCCCGGTCTTGTCCGACCCGATCACCGTCGTGGACCCGAGGGTCTCCACCGACGGCAGATGCCGCACGATCGCATTGCGCCGCGCCATCCGGGCCACGCCCACGCTCATCGCCACGGTGAGCACCACGGGTAGCGCCTCGGGGATCGCGGAGACCACGAGAGCCACCGCGGTCCGGAACATCAGCGAGACGTCGTGTCCGAGCGCGAGCCCGGCGGCGAAGACGGCCAGAGCGGAGATCCCCACGATCAGGCCGATCCACCGCTCCATGGAGTGGATCAGGGCGGTGAGCGGTGCCGCCGCCGCGGTGTCCTGGACCAGCTCGTTGATGGCCCCGAGCTCGGTACCCGCGCCGGTGCCGACCACGACACCCGTCGCACGGCCCGACGAGACCAGCGAGCCGCTGAACGCCATGCCGGTCCGATCTCCGGTCGGCGCATCGGGGGCGACCGGGTCCGTGTCCTTGTCCGTGGCCAGGGACTCGCCAGTGAGCATCGACTCGTCGACCCTCAGGGACACCGCCTCGATCAGCCGCAGGTCGGCCGGGACGCGGTCGCCGCTGTCGAGGTGCACGAGATCTCCGGGCACCAGATCGGCCGAGTCGATGGTCTGCACGTGACCGTCCCGCCGCACGCGGGCGGTGGGTGAGGCCAGGGATTGCAGGGCCCGGACCTCCGTCTCCGCCTTGCGCTCCTGCCAGAACCCGATCGCCGCGTTGAGCACGACCGCCGCCGTGATCGCGGCGGTGTCCACCAGGTGACCCTGCACCAGGGTGATGGCGGCGCAGACCATCAGGAACAGGACAAGGGGGCTCCGGAACTGCCGGAGCAGCACCCGCCAGGCGGCGGTCGCGTCGGTCGCCTCCAACCGGTTGGGACCGTGGCGCTCCAGACGGCGCGTCGCCTCCTCGGAGGTCAGTCCCGTGGTGCCGGTGCCCACCCGGTCGAGTACCTCCGGCACCTCCAGTGCGTGCCAGGTGTCGGTAGTCACGTCACCTTCTCCTGTGCCGGAGGTCCTGAATGAGGTCATGGTCCGGTCCTCCGGTCTGTCTCGAACGTCGCGATCGGTCCGTCTCCAGAATGCCCCTACACCGTTCCGGGCCCGGGGCCGAGGGTGCGTTCAGCGCTCGCGGAATCCGGTCAGGTCCCCCCGGGCCGGTTCCCAGGAGTCCACCACGAGCTCCACCGTGCCCGGCCCGTCCCCGCCCCGCAGCAGGTCGACGAGCTGAAGGCACGCCCGGCGGGGCCCCTCGGCCACCACATGGACCCGGCCGTCGGCCTTGTTCGCGGCGTATCCCACGAGCCCGAGCTCGAGCGCCCTGGAGCGGGTCCACCACCGGAAACCCACGCCCTGGACGTGTCCGTGCACCCAGGCGACCATCCGGACCGGGGCGGGATCGGGACCGCCCGGGCCCCCGTCAGCGGCGCGCCGGCCTGTCATCGGAGATCGAACCCGAGCTCGACCTCGGTGCCCGACTGCAGCGTCCGGCCCACGGTGCACGCCTTGTCGACGGATCGCCTGATCATGTCGAGCAGCCTGTCCCGCATGGCCGGATCGAGCCCGGACAGGTCGAGCTCGTAGGTCTCCTCCAACCGCGGGTACCGCTCGGCCTCGCGATCCGCGTCCCCGGCCACGCGCACGGTGGCCTCGTAGTCCTCGCCGAGCCGGCGGGAGACGGTGAAGTCCGAGGCCATCGCGGTGCACGACGCCAGGGCGATCTTGAGCAGTTCACCCGGGGTGAACACGCCCTCGACGTCCGCCGAGCCGATCTCCACTCGCGCGCCCCGCGTCGAGAGCCCGACGTACCGCCGGGTCCCGGCCCGCTCCACCCGGAGTTCGGTGGCGGCCGGTGGGTTCTGGGAGGTGTTGTCCTTACCGCTCGTCGTCATGACGGTCATCGTACGGAGCGGGTCCGGCGCGCCCCACCACGGCGGGGCGCCGTCTGGCAGGCGGGGCAGAAGTGGGAACCGCGGTTCATGAAGTCCTCGCGGACCACCGGCGTCCCGCATCTCGCACAGGGCCGCCCCGCTCGCCCGTAGACGTCGAGAGACCTGTCGAAGTATCCCGAGGCCCCGTTGACGTTGACGTACAGGGCGTCGAACGAGGTGCCCCCGGCGGCCAACGCGTCGGACATCACGTCACGGGCGTGACCGAGCACCCCGCGGACGGTGGCCAGCGTCAACGCTCCCGCGCGCCGACGGCCGTGGACACCGGAACGCCACAGCGCCTCGTCGGCGTAGATGTTGCCGATCCCCGACACCACGGTCTGATCCAGCAGGAGCCGTTTGATCTCTGTGTCCCGGCGGCGGATCGTCCGCGCCGTGGCCAGCTCGTCGAATCCCGGCTCGAAGGGGTCGGCGGCCACGTGGGCGGCCGGCGCGGGCAGGAGCACTCGGGTGCCGTCGGCGGCCTCGGCCAGTGGGACGACGGTCCACCCGCCGAACGTCCTCTGGTCGACGAACCGCAACTCCCTGCCGTCGTCGAGCAGCGCGCGGGCGTGGAGGTGTCGCACCCGGGGAGCGTCGGAGGACGTGACCAGCATCTGGCCGCTCATCCCGAGGTGGACCAGCAGACAGTCGGCTCCCGCGGTGT
>NZ_JAALEF010000435.1:5181-6780 GCF_014145245.1 Dietzia sp. B44
CGCGGCGGCCGGCCCCGCTCACCACCCGATCTCGCAATCGGGCGACGATCTCCGCCGGCCCGCCGGGCTGACGGCGGGCCGTGCGGGCCCCGGACACGTCGGCATCCAGGATCCGACGACCCACCACGTGGGACTCGAGGCCGCGCCGCACCACCTCGACCTCGGGGAGTTCCGGCATGTCAGCCCGCGGCCCGGTCCAGGGCGGCCCAGGCCTGCTCGGCGGCCTTCTGCTCGGCCTCCTTCTTGGTCCGACCGACGCCCTCCCCCAGTGGATCGTCACCGACCAGCGCCACCGCGGCGAAGGTCTTGTCGTGGTCCGGCCCGGTGGAGGTGATCTCGTACCGGGCCTTGGGCCGACCGAGCGCCGAACACTTCTCCTGGAGGCTGGTCTTCCAGTCCAACGCCGCACCCAGGGTGGGCACCACGCGGAGGCGCTCACCGATGATCCCCTCGACGATCCCCCGCGCCACCTCCAGACCGTGGGTCAGGTACACGGCGCCGAAGACCGCCTCCAGGGTGTCCGCCAGGATCGAGTGCTTGTCCCGCCCGCCGGTGAGTTCCTCCCCCCTGCCGAGCCTGAGGAGCGCGCCCAGTCCGTCGGGGCCCAGCTCGCGGGCGATGTCCGCCAGGACGTAGGTGTTGACCAGGCTGGCACGGATCTTCGCGAGGTCGCCCTCCGGGCGGTCCGGGTACGCGGTGTAGAGATGTTCGGTCACGACGAGCTCCAGGACGGCGTCGCCGAGGAACTCGAGCCGCTCGTTGTGTGGTAGGCCCCCGTGCTCGTAGGCGTACGACCTGTGGGTCAGCGCCTGTGCGGCCAGCTCCGCGGGGAGCTGCACACCCAGGACCGCGCCGAGCTCCGGGGAGGGGTCCGTCACCCGGCCCCCTCGTCGATCCCGGGGTCCGCGAACTTCTCCGCCAGGCCGGCCCAGCGGGGATCGATGCGTCCCTCGGTGCTGCCCGAGACCCCGTCCGGCGCGGGGGTGTCGGGGTTGACGCAGTCGCTGAGACCGTAGTCCGTGCACGTGGGCGACATCGGGAACTCGAGACCGAAGGCGTCGACCAGGGCGGGTTCCAGGTCCAGCAGGTCTCCGTCGAGCAGGCGCACCTCGTCCTGCTCCGCGCCGTCCGCCGCGGCCGTGCCCTCGACGGCGTACATCTCCGTCAGATCCACGGAGACCTCGCTGGTGAACTCGCCGAGACACCGCGCACATTCCACGGTGGCCCGCCCGGCGACGGTGCCGGTCACCAACACCCCTTCCTCGACGAAGGTCAGGGCCAGATCCAGGTCGACCTCGGCCCCCTGGGGGATCCGGATCAGCTCGACCCCGATGTCCGACGGCAGCACCGCGGCACGCTGGACCTGCGTCATCGCCCCCGGGGACCGGGTGATGCTGCGGGTGTCGAGGACGAGGGAATCGGCGGCCGGGCGGCCTTGGCGTCGCTTGCGGGAGGTGGTGGACACGCCCAGCAGACTACCCGTCTCCGATCAGTAGTCCCCGTACCCGTCGCCGTAGTGATCGCCCTCGCGCGCCCCGCGGCGGCCGGTGGCCTCACGCCGCCCGGCCGGGGTGACGCCGTGGAGCTCCTCGCGCCCGC
>NZ_JAALEF010000436.1:0-2015 GCF_014145245.1 Dietzia sp. B44
ACCAGGACGTCGGCGGCATCGACGGCCGCGTCGACCTCGTCGCGCGTGCTGCCCGAGCGGAGCACCGCCACCAGACGCGCTCCGGGGACGTCGCCGTTCTCCAGTGCCTCCGCTACCGCGGTCCCGATCGCGCCGGCGCCGATCACGGCCACCGCCAACGGGGGGACGGATGCCCGGTCCGGCCGCGCAGAGGGGGAGTGGTGAGGGGTCATGGTGGCCTCACCGTACCCACGGCCCCTCCGCGGCCGCGCGTTCCCGGCGGTTACCCGGTGGAGCCCACGAGCATCGTCGGGGTGATCCCGAGGTTCGCCCCGTCCGCCACCAGTGCCCGGCCCTCGTCCGTCGCAAGCGCGGCTCCCATCGCCTCGGCGTCCGCGAAGAACAACTGGGCCATCAGGTGGAACTCGGGTGCGGAGCCGTCCGGGCCGGGCAGGAAGCGTGTGACCTTGGCGTCGTCGAGGCCCGGAACCGCGCGGGCGAGGGGGATGTGGGTCCCGTCGTAGTACTCGTCGAACTTCTCGACGTCGTCGGGGGTTCCGTAGAGGACGGTGAGGGTGATCAAGGGGGTCCTTTCGAGGGGCGCTCCATCCGGTCGTCCGGAGGGTCGCGCACCGGGGATGATGCCGCAGTCGGTCGGGTGGGGAGACGGATTCGCCGGTTGTGGTCGGAGTCCGGATCGGTCGGACCGGCTCCCGATGTGCCAGCATGGTCCCCAGAGTCCCGTGGACGGGTCTCCCGGACGAGGGGCGCCGTACCCGGAGCGCGACAAGACGGCCCGCCGGAGGCTGTCATGGCGTGGTTCGTACTCGTTCTGTCCGGGATCCTCGAGGCGGTGTGGGCCACCGCGTTGGGCAGATCCGAGGGCTTCACCCGGCTCGTCCCGTCCGTGGTGTTCGGGGTCGCCCTGGTCGTGAGCATGGCCGGGTTGGCCTACGCGATGAGAGGCCTCCCGGTGGGAACCGCCTACGCCGTGTGGGTCGGCATCGGCGCCTCCCTGACCGTGCTGTACGCCATGGCCACCGGCGCGGAACCGGTCTCGCCGGCCAAGGTGGTCTTCCTCCTGGTGATCATCGGCGGGGTGGTCGGACTCAAGACCGCTGCGTGACCGCCTCGTCAGCGCGGCGCCGGGGTCTACGGTGAGGTGATGAGATCGCGTGCGGCCGGACCACTGGTCGGCCTGGGACTCGTCTACGGGGCCGGGGCCGGCCTGATCATCGGGCTCGCGGTGGCCGGCCCGACCGGCCTGGCCCCGGGCCTGGTCATCGGCGCCGGCCTCGGTGCGGTCGCCGGGAACGTGGCGGAACTCGGGCGTACGGTGGTCCGGAGGCAGGCCCACCGACCCGAGACCCCTCGTGGTCTGCACCGTCATCGACGTCTCCCGAGAGGACCGGTCCACCCATGACCTCCATCACCACAGTCGACCGCGGACCGCGCGTCGTCGCCCGGCGCGTCACCGTCAACGCCCCCGCCGACGAGTTGTTCGCGCTGGTCAACGACCCCGCGAAGCACGGCCTCGTCGACGGATCGGGGACGGTCCGCGACAACGTCAAGGGTCCGTCCGCCCTGTCCGAGGGTGCGAAGTTCACCACGAGGATGCGGATGTACGGCGTCCCGTACCGCATCACCTCCACGGTGACCGAGCATGTCGACACCCCGGAGCTCAAGGTCGTCGAGTGGGCCCACCCCGCCGGGCACCGCTGGCGCTGGGAGTTCACCCCGACCGCCGACGGGCGGACCGAGGTCACCGAGAGCTTCGACAACCGTGAGTCGAAGATCGGGCGGGTCATGGAGCGCGTCGGGATGGCGGAGAAGAACGCCGGCGGGATCACCGAGACGCTCTCGCGCCTGGCCGCGAGGTACGAGTCGAACCGCTGACGATCCGGCCGCGCGCCGCGGGCCGGGCGCGGTCTAGGCGCGCGTGAGGAGCAGCGGAGCCGCGGCGATCCGGGACCACGGGCCACCGACGAAGGTCAACCCCAGGAGCCGGCGGTCGTCCAGCGCACGGAACTCGTCGC
>NZ_JAALEF010000437.1:0-1791 GCF_014145245.1 Dietzia sp. B44
GTCGAACCCGCACTCAGCGAATCAAAGGAATCCGTGATGCTTCCGAGCGAGCCCAGGTCCAGGTCGCCAGCCTCATCCGTCGAACCCGCACTCAGCGAATCAAACGGATCGGTAACGCTACCCAGATCCAGCTGGCCAGCCTCATCCGTCGAACCCGACGACAGTCCGTCCGAACCGGTGGGCAATTCCTCCGGGATGGTCGGCAGGTCATCCGGGGCGGTGGAACCGAGGGCCGCACCGAGTTCCAGGCCAAGCTCGGCCGAGCCGAGCGCCGCGCCGAGGTTGAGTCCGAGCTCGGCGCTGCCCTGAGCGTTGGCGACACCCGGCATGGAGCCGAGCGCGAGTCCGGAGGCCGCGATGACGGCGAGCATCCGCTTGGTGTTCTTCATAGGAATTGCCTTCCTGTTGTTGGTGACGACCCAGCGACCCGGGTTCTCCCCCTCGTCGCCCGGTCCGGTGTGCAGCCCTGGGGCTACTCACCGTCGGATCGTGTCACCACCCTATCGAGCAATTTTCTGGACTTGTTACAAGAAGTCTCGTTTAGGCACAGGCAATACCCAGCCGCGCGATTGCGCCCAGACCCCGTGGTCCGGGCGATGATTGCTGCCAAAGGGCGCCTCCCAAGCGACTACCTCGTCTTATGTGAACCTTAATAAGTGAGTTTTGAGTTATAAATTGCTGCATGGGGGCCCCATAAGTGACATTGATCACTTCTCACCAAGAATTGACCGACTCGCCGCCAACACGCCGCGCTTCGAGCTCCGACATGGATAAATGTGAGGCTAACCTCGGATAAATCTGTCCCCGATCCAGGAGCGCCATGACACCGAACAGCAGCGGAGTTCAGTTCCCCACCGATTCGGCCGGGAACCGCTCGTCCGGGCGGTTGGCCAAGCAGGTCGTCGCCGACGCACTGTCCACCGTGGACCCGGCGGCGGGCGAGCGGGTCCACGGGATCAAGGACTGGCGCAAGGGATACATCCAGCCATTCACCGAGATGGTCAGTGCGGGCGTCGCAGATGCCGCCACGTGGGACGGGGTGGCCCGCGCCGCCCTCGACTCGCTCCAGTCCAGGATGGTCGGCGTCCATGAGGTCGACGGCCAGGAGGTCGAGACCCCGATGGCGGACTACCTCGCCGTCGTCGCCTCCCGATCCACCCCGGGGACCGAGACGGTCCACGGCACGGCGGCCCCCGCCACGGAACTGTCCATCCCCTACCGCGGCGAGGAACTGAGCGGCGCGGTGTTGCGTGCCCGGCTGGACAGGTGGGTCGACGCGGGGGTGATCGAGCCGAGCTGCGCGGACGCTCTCAGGTTGGTGCAGGACAACCCTGAGTGGCTCTCACTGCCGGGCCGCGCGATGCTCGTGCTCGGCCTGGGTTCCGAGATGGGGCCCGCCGCCCGACTGTTGCGGTGGGGCGCCGACGTCCTGGGAGTCGACCTCCCCTCGAGCCCGGTGTGGGACCGGTTCCGCCAGCAGGCCGCCGGCTTCGCGGGCAGGCTCCACTTCCCCACGGACGCGGACGGCCGGCCGGGCATCGACCTGCTCACCCAGCTCCCCGAGCTCGCCGCCTGGGCCCGCGCGGCCGCCCCGGCGCCGCTCACGGTGGGCAGTTACTTCTACGCGGACGGCGGGACCCACGTCCAGCTCTCGTCTGCGGCCGACGCCCTCGTCGTCGACCTGCTGAAGGACGGAACCGCCGACGCCCTGGCCTACCTCGCCACCCCGATGGACACCTTCGTGGTCCCGGCCGACGTCCGCCGGGCCTCGGACGCGGCGCTGGCGGCCCA
>NZ_JAALEF010000437.1:1840-3173 GCF_014145245.1 Dietzia sp. B44
GGATCGTCGGCGCCCTGACGGGACAGAAGGTCTTCCACCGCAACTACGAGAAGGGGCACGGTCCGGCCGTGCACGATGCGCTGGTCCCCCAGCAGGGTCCCAACTACACGCTCGCCAAGCGGGTCCAGCGCTGGCGCGCCACCACCGCGTTCGCGGACGGCCACACAGTCTCCGTCAACGTCGCCCCCGCCACCGACACCCGCTCGGTCACCAAGAACAAGATCCTCGCCGCCACCTACAAGGGGGCGCACGCGTTCGGCATCGAGATCTTCGAACCCGCCACCTCGTCGGCTCTGCTCGCCGCCTTGTTGGTCCACGACCTCAACGTGGGACGGCCGGACGTCGGGGTGCAGTGGGAGCACGAGTCCCACGGGGCGGCCTCGGGAGGGTTGTGGCGCCAGCCCTACCTGCCGCGGACCGCGCTGCCCGTGGCCGCACTGCTCGGTACCGTCAAGAGGTAGGAACACGCCCCGGACCGATCTGCCGGTCCGGGGCCCGCCGGTGCCGACAGAGTAAGGACCCCGCCATGCCGAACCCGTTCTCCAAGAGCTGGAACTACCTCAAGGCCTCGCTCGACAAGAAGGTCGACGACAACGCGGACCCCAAGATCCTCGTCCGCCAGGCCATGGACAACGCCCGCCAGCAGCACAAGTCGGTGACGGACCAGGCAGCCGCCGTGATCGGCAACGCCAAGCAGCTCGAGATCGCCATGGGCACCAAGTCGCGGCAGCTCGACGAGGTGCAGGGCCAGATCCGGCAGACCCTCCAGGTGGCCGAGTCGGCTCGCGCCGAGGGGGACGCCGCCCGCGCCGCCCAGTTCGACGCACAGGCCGAGCAGCTGGCCAGCCGGATGGTCACCCTGGAGCAGGACCTCGAGAACACCAAGCAGCTGCACGGGCAGGCAGTGCAGGCCGCCGAGCAGGCCAAGCAGGCCGTCAGGGAGTCCGACCAGCGTCTGCGCGAGACGCTCGCCCAGGAGGACCAGCTCCTGCTCCAGGCCACCCAGGCGGAGATGCAGCACCGGACCGTCGATTCCATGTCCTCGCTGGAGGGGGTCGGCGGCGGCAACTCGCCCACGTTCGACGAGATCCGCGCCAAGATCGAGGGCCGCTACACCACCGCGCTCGGCAAGCAGGAGCTCGCGGAGGCCACGGGGTCCCCGTCCAGCGCGCAGCTCGACGCGGCGGCGTTCACCCGCGAGTCGGAGGGCCGGAGCAAGCTCGAGCAGATCAGGGCGTCCATGGGGCTGAGCGGTGGCGGCACCGCCGTCGAGGGAGCCGGAGCGGGTGGCGCCACGGACCGGCAGCTGACCGGGGGCGCCGGAGCCGACGGT
>NZ_JAALEF010000438.1:0-2514 GCF_014145245.1 Dietzia sp. B44
GGTGGTCCGCACGGCGCACGGCCCGGTGTTCCCGATCCAGGTCGCCGACGCGCTCGGGGATCTGCCCGAGGTCGACCTCGCCGTGCTGTACGGCGTGTCCGCTGCCACGGGTCCGGTCGCCGTCGCCGCGGTGAGCCGGTGGGGCTCCACGGCGATCACCGCGGCCGACGTCGGTGGCGCACTCGCCTCGGTCCCGCCCACCGGCCGACCGGATATCGTCCACGTCGTCGACGACATCCCGGTGACGAACTGGTATCGGCCGGACGCCACCGGATTCGCCGCCCGGGGCCTGCCGAAGGCCGGCCCGCGAACCTGGATCCGCGATCCCGGTACAGGCGGGTACGTGCGGCTGACCAAGGCGGTGCGGGACGGGCTGGTCACGTCGGACCAGCTGTGATGCCCAGGTCCGGTCAGCCCCAGCCGAGGGCGTGCAGGGTGTGCTCCTCGATCCCGAAGTGGTGGGCGATCTCGTGGATGACCGTCACCGCCACCTCGTGGACCAACTGCTCCTCGGTGGAGCAGAAGTCGCACAGCGCACCCCGGTAGATCGTGATCGTGTCGGGCAGGAAACCCGAGTAGGTGGTGTCACGCTCGGTCAACGCCACGCCCTCGTACAGGCCCAGGAGGCCCGGTTCCTCCGGATGGCGGTCGGCGATGAGGACCACCACGTTGTCCATCGCGTCGAACAACGCGTCCGGGACGGAGTCCAGTGCGTCGTCGACGAGCGACTCGAACCGGGATTCGGCCACGACGATGCTCACGGCGTACCGCCGGGGATCGGGACGGACACGGTCCCGGGATCCGGGTCGGTCGGCGTGCCGGGTGTCCCCTGGCCGACCCCGGGTGGCGGGACCTCGGTGGTGGTGGGTGGCACCGGGGTGGAGCCGTCGATCAGCACTCCCTGCCGCGCGGACCCCCGCAGCACCGCGAACGGCCCGGGGTCGGCGGCCCGCATCAGCCCGCAGTTGACGGTGCGGCTCCCGGTCGCCCACGAGATCTGTGAGATCGGGTTGACGAGCGTGGAGATCAGGGTGGTGCGGCGCAGGGCCTCCCCGTCACCCAGGTAGGCGGTCCCCGCTGCCAGGCAGGCGTCCGCGGTGAGCTCGGCCTGCACCCTCGGCTCAGGCGGGGCGGGCTCCTCCGGGAAGAGTCCGGAGACGTCGACGTCGGAGACCACCTCGATCGCGTGGTCCTCCGAACACGGCACCGGCGCACCGGGCAGACCCTCGTCGGTGAACCCCAGGCAGGTGCCGGGGTCCCACCGTCGGTGCTGGTCGGCCTCCGCGAACACCCCTGTCGAGGTGGTCGACCGGCCGTTGAGTTCGGCCGCGGCGACGCCGCACAACACGGTGTGGTCGCCCTTGGCCCAGCCCTCCTCGGACGGGGGGACGACCAGCCCGGTGAAACGACCCGCCGGGTCGACCTCGCGGCCCCCCGCGTAGCGGGTGATCAGCGGCAAGCAGCGATCGGTGCCGATCGGGACCAACCTCGAGTTGTCCGGGAGCGGGGTGTTCTCGCCGAACCCGGGTACCCCGGAGAGGTCGATGCGGCCGGCGACCTCGAAGCGGTGGGGCTCCGCGCAGTCGACGGTCGTGAACGCGGTGACGCGGTCGGCCGCGTCGACCTGCCAGGTCAGGCACGTTCCCGGGGCCGCGTTCGCGTAGGCGGGCCCGGACAGCGTCCTCGGGTCGACCTGCGGGACGATGGCCGCGATCCGTTCCGCCGTCGCGGAGTTCGGATCCCCCATGGCCGAGGCCATGAGTCCACCGGTGATCGCCCCGCCGGACAGGATCGCGACGAGTGAGGCCATGACCGCGCCCCGGGTCCGGAGCAGTGACCGGCCCGGGTGTGGTGATCGCGAGGAGGTGATCATCGCATCCATGATGCCGCAACTTCGCCGCCCCGATAGGATTCAGGGCATGAGCGGACAGAACCGAGACGAGGCCGGCGGCCCGGACAGCGGAACCCGCGCGCCGCGCGAGGGGGTCGACCCGGAGGTCCTCGAGTTCGCACAGATGCTCTTCCAGCTCGCCCGGGACGGCGAGACCGAACGCCTGGCCGCCTACGTCGACGCTGGGGTGAGCCCGGACCTGACGAACGAGCGCGGTGACACGCTGCTCATGTTGGCCGCCTACAACGGGCATCCCGACACCGTCCGGGCGCTGCTCGCCCGCGGCGCGGATGTCGACCGCGCGAACGACCGCGGGCAGACCCCGCTCGCGGGGGCGGTGTTCAAGGGGTACGGCGAGGTGGTCCGGGTGCTGTTCGAGGGCGGTGCGGACCCCAACGGGGGGACGCCCACCGCGGTCGACACCGCCCGGATGTTCGAGAAGGACGCCTTCCTCGAACTCTTCGGCGTCTAGTTCGGGTGGTGGGACGGGGCCGCTAGGCTGGTCGCCGTGATCGATCTCAGGCTCCTCCGCGAGAACCCCGACCTCGTCCGCGATTCCCAGCGCACCCGCGGCGAGGACCCCTCGCTGGTCGACCGGCTGCTGGCCGCCGACGAGGCCCGCC
>NZ_JAALEF010000439.1:0-2693 GCF_014145245.1 Dietzia sp. B44
GGGCGAGGGCGTGGACCGCGGCGACGAGGGGGGCGCAGAGCTGGGGGCAGAGGTCGCAGGAGTTGACGTGACGGGAGCGGCCGGGACGGAACCGGATCCGGCCGACCCGCCGCTGGAACCGCCGGCGGACCCGTTCCAGGGCCAGCCGGGCAACCCGCCCTGCGACCCGCCCAGTGACCCGCCCAGTGACCCGCCGATAGAGCCCCCCAGGGACCCGAGCCCCGGCCCCAGGATGAGCCCGATCACCCCGACGATCACCACCGGCCAGATGACGTCCGGTAGGTCCGCGGACCCGCCGCCCGACGCGGGCCGGATCACCAGGCGTCGGACGGAGGTGTACGTCGCACCGTCGGGCAGGGTGACGGTGAACTCGACGTCATAGGTCCCGGCCCTCGACGGGGTGCCCACCAGGACGCCGTCCTCGAGCCGCAGGCCCGGCGGCAGAGTCGAGGCGTCCACCGCGAGCACGGCCCCCTCGGGCGTGCGCGGCAGGAACGGCTCGGGCCCGAAGGATCGCCCGACCGTGCCGTCGGGAAGTCGGTTGACCGGGTCGGTCGGGTCGGTGCCGAGCTGGTCCTCGACGAGATCCGGCAGGCCGTCACCGTCGGTGTCCACGACCCCGATGTCGGTGAACGACACCCAGATCATCGGACTCACGCTCTGGCGTTGCGCGTAGTTCTCCACGTCGCGGGGCACCGATACCTCGTCGACGACCCTCGCCGTCTGGCCGGGTGCGAGATCGAGTGCCGCGACCGTGGTGCCGCGGGCCGGGGAATCGGCTGACCGGGGGGTGTCGGCGCCGTAGAGGGTCACGGTCCGCAAATCGGAGCCGACGGCGCCGGTGATGGTGCTGCTGACGTCGAATTCGGCCGCGCCCGAGACCAGATAGTCGCCGATCCCCACGGCGTACCGCCCGGTTCGGCCCGTGTCGGTGGCATTGCGGACGTGGTAGGTCCGGTCGATCGACTCTCCCGGCGACATCGAGCACGGGTCCACCTCGGGGGTCCCGCCGATCGCGCCCTCCGGGTCGGAGAGCGCGGGCCCGCCGGCGAGGTCGCACCCCCACGATCCCAGGACGAGGTCAGGTGCATCCGTCCAGGTGGAGCCGTCGAGCGAGAACTCCAGGTCGGTGTGCGCGTCCAGTGGCGCGGCGGTGATGGCGCGGGCGACGGATGCCCCGCCGAGCACCAGGGTGACCGCCGTCGCGAGAGCCACCGGGATCAACCCCACCGTCCGACGACCTCGCGACCGGCCGGGCCGCGTATCGCGGGCGGGCTCGGTGACACGCGGAGATCGTGGGTGCTTCGGCATCGACCAGCTTCGTCAGGACCGGGCTGAGGCCCGGGGGGTGGCCCCCACTGTAAGCGTAAGGACGTTCTTAGGTAAAGGTGTCCCTGTCACTCCCCCAGCCCCAGGACCCTGTCGCACGCCCGGGCGATCGCCAGCTCCTCGTCGGTCGGCACCACCAGAACCGTGACCCGGCTGCCAGGCGTCGAGATGACGCGTTCCCCTGAACCGTTCTCGTTGGCCTCCGGGTCGATCTCCACCCCCCAGCCACCGAGAGTGGACAGGGCGTCCGCACGCAGGCGGGCGACGTTCTCGCCCACTCCCGCGGTGAACGTGATGGCCCCGACGTCGCCGAGAACCGCCCAGTAGCCGCCGATGTAGCGACGCAGTCGATGGATCACCACCTCGTAGGCGAGCACGGCGTCGTCGTCGCCGGCATCGACCCGTGCGAGCAGTTCCCGGAAGTCGCGGGCGCCCGCCAACCCCTCCAGCCCCGACCTGCGGTTGAGCAGGGTGGAGACGTCCTCGGGCGACATGCCCCGGTCGCGGATGAGGTGGATGATCAGACCGGGGTCGAGGTCGCCGGGACGCGTGCCCATGACCAGGCCCTCGAGCGGAGTCAGGCCCATGGAGGTGTCGACCGCCCGCCCGCCGGCGATCGCCGAGGCCGACGCCCCGTTGCCGAGGTGCAGCACGATCTGATCGAGCTCGTCGTACGGCCGACCCAGGATCTCGGCGGTGCGGCGAGAGACGAACTCGTGGCTGGTGCCGTGGAAGCCGTATCGGCGCAGGTCCCATCTGCTCGCCACCGCGCGGTCGATCGCGTAGGTGTGAGCCGCGGCGGGCAGGGTGTGGAAGAACCCGGTGTCGAACACCGCCACGTGCGGCAGGCCGGGCAGCAGCTCGCGGGCCACGCGGATCCCGCGCAGGTTGGCGGGGTTGTGCAGCGGCGCCAGCAGCTCGAGCTTCTCGATACCCGCCTCCACCTCGGGTGTGACCTCGACCGGATCGTGGAAGTCCGGCCCGCCATGGACCACCCGGTGACCGATCGCCTCGACCCCCAGGTCGGTGGGGTGGGCGCCGAGCTCGCCCGCGAGCTCCAGCACCCGGCTGAGCGCCACGGTGTGGTCTGGGACCGCCGCCTCCACGCTGCGCTCCCCACCCGGCGAACCGGCCAGGTCACCGCGCCGCACGGTCAGCGTTCCGACGGGCTCGCCGATGCGCTCGACCAACGCCCACGCCAGCTCGGAGTCAAGCGCGGTGTCGAGGATCTGCAGCTTGAGCGAGGAGGAGCCGGAGTTGATGACGAGGACGCGGGTCACGACTCGCCCTCGCGGGCGCCGGCGGTCCCCTGAGCCTCAACTGCTGAACCCTGCGCCCGAACGCCTGAACCCTGCGCCTGAACG
>NZ_JAALEF010000439.1:2761-5401 GCF_014145245.1 Dietzia sp. B44
TGCACCCTGCGCCTGAACGGCGGTGATGGCGACCGTGTTGACGATGTCCTCCACCAGCGCGCCGCGGGAGAGGTCGTTGATGGGCTTGCGGAGCCCCTGCAGGACCGGCCCGATCGCGACGGCGCCGGCGGTGCGCTGCACGGCCTTGTAGGTGTTGTTGCCTGTGTTGAGGTCGGGGAACACCAGGACGGTGGCCCGGCCGGCGAGCGGCGAGTCCGGCATCTTCTTGCGGGCCACCGTCGGGTCGACGGCGGCGTCGAACTGCAGCGGTCCGTCCACCACGAGGTCCGCCATCGGGTCCCCCTCTGCGGCCGCGGCGATCCGTGCGCACACGATCTCGGTGGCCTCACGCACCTTGTCCACGTCCGCTCCGCTGCCCGAGTCACCCGTGGAGTAGGACAGCATCGCGACTCGCGGGTCCACACCGAACCGGGACGCGGTCTCGGCGGAGGACAACGCGATGTCGGCGAGCTGCTCGGCGGTCGGGGCGGGGACGACCGCGCAGTCGCCGAACGCCAGGACGTGGTCTGAGAGGCACATGAGGAACACGCTGGACACGGTCTTCACGCCCGGCCTCGTCCGGATGATCTCCAGCGCGGGTCGGATGGTGTGCGCGGTGGTGTGCGCGGCACCCGAGACCATGCCGTCGGCGAGGCCGGTGTGCACCATCATCGTGGCGAAGTAGGAGATGTCGAGCATCCGGTCGCGGGCCACGTCCAGCGTCATGCCCTTGTGCTCGCGCAGCTCCGCGTACTGCCGGGCGAACGGCTCGGCGTGCTCGCTGCTGCGTGGGTCGAGGACCTGCGCCCCGGACAGGTCGATGCCCAGTTCATCCGCGCGTCGCTGCACGGCCTCGGGGTCGCCGAGGATCGTCAGGTCGGCGACATCCCGGCGCAGCAGCCGGCCGGCGGCGTGGAGGATCCGGTCGTCGTCGCCCTCCGGCAGCACGATGTGCCGCTTGTCCGCGCGGGCGCGCTCGAGGAGCTGGTGCTCGAACATCTGCGGCGTCATGACGTCGGGGGTGTCCACACGCAGGCGGGCGAGCAGTTCCTCGGTGTCGACGTGCTTCTCCATGAGGCTCAGTGCCGTCTCGACCTTGCGCCCGGAGCCGGAGTACACGCGTCCCCGGGTCTCGGCCGCCAGGCGGGCGGTGTCGTAGGTGCCGTGGTCGGTGCACACGATCGGCAACGTCGAGCGCATGCCACGGACCAGTCGATCCATCGCCGCGTTCGGCATCAGGCTCCCGTTCCAGATCATCCCCGCCAATGAGGGGAAGCCCTCCGCGCCGTGCGCGGTGAGCACAGCGAGAACGGCGTCGGTCCGGTCAGCGGGAACGATGACGACCATGCCGTCCACCAGCCGCTCCAGGATCCGCTCACCGGTCATCCCGCCCACCATCAGTGCCATGACCTCTCGGTCCAGCAGGGCCGGGTCACCGGAGTAGAGGGTGCCGTCCACGGCATCCACCAGCTCCCCCATCGTGGGCGCGGTGAGCAGGGCCTGGCTCGGCAGCGTCCAGGCGGGCAGGTCCAGGGGCGCGAGCTCGGCCTGGATTGCCTCCAGCGCGCTGGGGTCGCACCGGTTGACCACGATCCCCACCGGGTGCGCGTGCTCGACCCTGAGCTCCTCGAGCGTCAGCCGGGCGTTCGTGCCGATCTCCCCTGGTGTCCGGTCGGCGCCGCGGATCACCAGGAGCACGGGCGCGCCGAGGTTCACGGCGAGTGTGGCGTTGAAGTCGAACTCGGTGGGACTGGGCACGCCCGTGTAGTCGGTGCCGAGGATCACCACCACATCGCACTGCCCGGCCACCACGTGGTACCTGTCCACGATCTCCGCCAGCGCCGAGTCGCGGTCCTCGTGGACGCGGGCGTTGGTCACGCCGATGCAGTCCTCGTAGTCGAGGTCCACGGTGGTGTGCTGGAGCAGCATCTCCACGATGCGGTCGCGCGGGGGTTCGGTGTCCGTGCCGGTGCCGGCATCGGCATCGACGACGCGCGGCGCGACGGTGACCGGGCGGAACACCCCCACCCTCTGTACGGTCCCGGCGAGAATGCGCAGGAGGCCGAGGGCGACGGTCGACTTCCCGGTGTCGCCCTCGGGGGCCGCCACGTACACAGCGGAGGACGACAGGGGCATGTCAGTCACCGGGGACGGAATCGTGGGCGCGTCGGTCTCGGGCGGGAGAGTCTCGGATACGGGGGAATCGGGCACGAGGGCATTGTGACAGCGCGAGCCCGCCGGCACACCTCGTACACGCCATGCAGACCCGTCGCGCGCCCCGACGCGCGGCCGCGCCGGCGAGATGCCGGGAAGGGCTGACGCGCTGCTGTCAGGGGCCGGGTCAGACATCGGTGAGCCTGTCGACGCCGGGCGGCAGCCACGTGCAGCGACCAGGCGAGCCCGGGTCCGCGACGGTCGTCCACGCCGACGGGCCGTCGCCGACGAACGCGTGATGCACGGGACAGCCCAACGCGCCATTGGCGACAGTCGTGGGTCCGCCTCGCGACCACTCCTCCACGTGGTGGAACTGGCTCCCCCTGGCCGGTGCAGCGCAACCCGGGAACGTGCAGCCTCCGTGCGCGGCGTAGAGGACCAGGCGCTGGATGGCGGAGGCCAGGCGCCGGTCGGGGTGGGCGTCGA
>NZ_JAALEF010000440.1:0-2510 GCF_014145245.1 Dietzia sp. B44
GCGGGCCCTCGGCGGCCCGGATCGCCTCGACCGGGTGCGCGCGCAACATGACGTCCACGATCCCAGACGGAATCAGACCCGGGGGCGGATCACTCCACCGTGACGGACTTGGCCAGATTGCGGGGCTTGTCCACGTCGTACCCACGGGCCGCGGCGACCTCGGCGGCGAACGCCTGGTAGGGGATGGTCGCGAGCAACGGCTGGAGCAGGGTGGTCGAGGCCGGGATCGGGATGAAGTAGTCCGACAGCGGTCGCACCACCTCGTCCCCCTCCTCGGCAATCACGATGGTCCGGGCACCGCGGGCCCTGATCTCCTGGATGTTGCTCACGAGCTTGGAGTGCAGGACTCCCCGACCCTCGACCGGAGGCATGACGATGAAGACGGGCAGGCCGTCCTCGATCAGCGCGATCGGTCCGTGCTTGAGCTCACCCGCCGGGAACCCCTCGGCGTGCATGTACGCCAGCTCCTTGAGCTTGAGCGCGCCCTCGAGCGCCGTCGGATAGCCGACGTGGCGGCCGAGGAACAGCACCGACTTCGAGTCGGCCAGCTCCCGCGCGATCTCGCGGACCGGGTCGAGGGAGTCGACCACCTTCTGGATGGCCTCGGGCATCTTCTCGAGCTGACGGAACTCGGCCGCCACCTCGTCGGGGTACTTGGTGCCCCGGGCCTGCGCCAGCGCCAGTCCCACGAGGTAGTTGGCGGTGATCTGGGCCAGGTACGCCTTGGTGGAGGCCACGCCGATCTCGGGGCCGGCATGGGTGTACAGCACGGCGTCGGCCTCACGGGGGATCTGCGACCCGTTGGTGTTGCACACCGCCAGGACGCGGGCCTTCTGGGACTTGGCGTGACGCACGGCCTCGAGGGTGTCGGCGGTCTCACCCGACTGTGAGATGGCCACCACCAGGGTGGACCGGTCCAGCACCGGGTCCCGGTAGCGGAACTCCGAGGCGATCTCGACCTCGCAGGGCAGGCGGGTCCAGTGCTCGATGGCGTACTTGGCCACCATGCCGGAGTGGTACGCGCTGCCGCAGGCCACGATGAACACCTTGTCGATGTCCCTGAGGTCCTGGTCGCTGATCCGCTGCTCGTCGAGCACGATGCGGCCGTCCTGGAAGTGGCCGAGCAGGGTGTCGGCGACCGCCGCCGGCTGCTCGGCGATCTCCTTGAGCATGAAGTAGTCGTAGCCGCCCTTCTCCGCGGCGGCCAGGTCCCAGTCGATGTGGAACGGGCGGCCCTCGGTGGGTTCGCCGGCGAGGTCGGTGATCTCGTAGCCGTCGGCCCGCAGCACCACCACGTTGTCCTGGCCGAGTTCCACCGCCTCACGGGTGTGCTCGATGAACGCCGCGACGTCCGAACCGAGGAACATCTCGCCCTCCCCCACGCCCAGCACCAGCGGGGTCGACCGACGCGCCGCGACGAGGGTGCCCGGGTGGGCGGCGTGGCTGAAGACCAGGGTGAAGGCACCCTCGAGGCGGTTCAGCACGGCCCGGCACGAGGCGACGAAGTCCCCCGCGTGCGGTCCGGACGCCATCTCGCACATGAGCAGGTGCGCGGCCACCTCGGAGTCGGTGTCCGACACCAGTTCGACCCCCGCGGCCTCCAGCTCGGCGCGCAGCGGGGCGAAGTTCTCGATGATGCCGTTGTGCACGATCGCCACGTCGCCCGAGACGTGCGGGTGGGCGTTGCGGTCACTGGGGCGCCCGTGGGTGGCCCAGCGGGTGTGTCCGATCCCGGTGGTCCCCGGGAAGCTGTCGTGCCCGGCGGAGTCCAGCGCGGCCTCGAGGTTGGCGAGCTTGCCCTCCTTCTTCTCCACGCGCGAGGCGCCCGAACCGTCGAGGACGGCCACGCCCGAGGAGTCGTATCCGCGGTACTCCATCCGCCGCAGGGCCTCGACCACGACAGGGAGGGCAGCCTGATGCCCGACATAACCGACGATTCCGCACATGGCCGCTAAGTGTAGCCACGCCGTCCCGACGCCCCGGCACCGTCGACCCCCCCGGAGGCGATACTGTGGCCCTCGTGGCCATCAAGACCAAAGCTCTGCTCGACAAAGTGAACCGGCGGGGCCCCTACGGGGTCGACACGGGCGATCTCGGTTTCACCGGGACGCCGGGCGCGGTGTTCGTCCCGCGTGACGCGCCGTCACCCGCCCCGGTGGTGGGCTTCGCCCACGACTGGACCAAGGGCCCCCGTGACTACACGGACACGCTCAAGCACCTCGCCTCGTGGGGCTTCGTCGTGGTCGCGCCCGCGACCGACCGGTCCCCCCGGCCGAACCACCAACACTTCGCCGACCACCTGTCGGCCGCGATCGAGGACGTCCTGCAGGCCAGGCTCGGCCGCGGTACCGTCCGCGCGGATCCCCGCCGGATCGGGCTGGCCGGTCACGGGCTCGGTGGCGGGGTCTGTGCCCTGCTGGCCTCCCAGCGCACCGATATCGGCGCGGTGGCGATGGCGTTCCCCACCGAGACCGTCCCGGCGGCCGCCGACCGGGCCATCACCATCGACG
>NZ_JAALEF010000441.1:0-1674 GCF_014145245.1 Dietzia sp. B44
CGGCCCCACAGTGGGGGAGACCGGCAGGAGCACCTGCGCCCCCGCCAGCGCGAGCGCCTCCGGCAGATCCGGTCCGCCGGCCTCGTCGTCGTCGGGAACGAACGCGCAGACCACCATCCCCTCCGTCACCACGGAGGCCAGGTGCTCGCGGATCGCCCGGTCACGCTCGGCGCGCACGGACGCGGGGACCGCCGCGCGGCGCACACGCACCGCACGACGTACCGCGGACTTGTCCTGATCCATCACCCCAGTGTGCCGTCAGTGGTCCGGACGTAGCGGCCCGGTCCGCCGTCTATGGTGTACGCCATGACGTCCCACGCCTCGCCCGACTCGCAGTTCCGGACCGCGGTCGTCCCGGCCGCCGGCCTCGGGACCCGGTTCCTGCCCGCCACCAAGACGGTCCCCAAGGAGTTGCTCCCCGTGGTGGACACCCCGGGGATCGAACTCATCGCCGAGGAGGCGACCGAGGCGGGAGCGGGTCGGCTCGCGATCGTGACCTCCGAGCGCAAGGTCGGCGTGATGGCGCACTTCTCCGAGGACCTGGTCCTCGAGGACACGCTGTCGGACCGGGGCAAGGACGTCCTGCTGCACAAGGTCCAGCGCGCCCCCGGGCTCATCGAGGTGGTGGACGTGCGCCAGGACGAGCCGTTGGGTCTGGGGCACGCGGTCGCGCAGGTGGAGCCGGTGCTCGGTGACGAGGAGGAGGCCGTCGCCGTGCTCTTGCCGGACGACCTGGTCCTGCCGTTCGGGATCCTGGGCCGGATGTCACGGGTCCGCGCGGAACGTGGCGGCAGTGTCCTGTGCGCGTTCGAGGTCAGCCCGGAGGACGTCTCCTCCTACGGGGTGTTCGAGGTCTCCGACACGGATGATCCGGCCGTCAAGCGGGTGCTCGGCATGGTCGAGAAGCCGGCCGCCGAGGACGCGCCGTCCAACCTCGCGGCGGCCGGGCGGTACGTGCTCGACCGCGCGATCTTCGACGCGCTCCGGCGCATCGAGCCGGGCGCCGGCGGGGAACTGCAGCTCACCGACGCTATCGACCTGCTGATCAACGAGGGGCACCCGGTCCACGTGGTGGTCCACGACGGCACCAGGCACGATCTCGGCAATCCCGGCGGGTACATCAAGGCCTGCGTGGACTTCGCCCTGGACAACCCGGCCTACGCCGACGAGCTCCGGGAGTGGCTGGAGGGCCGGCTCGGCCGCTGACGGCGCCGTCGCCGCGGAATGGTGCCGACCGGGCGCTACCCTCTCCCACAGGGACCCGGTGGTCGGCCCGCCCGCTGTGGCGTGACACCGCTGCACGGTCAGCGACTTTCGTACGGGAAGGGGACACCTGGTGCGCTCCGTCGAGGAACAGCTCGCACTGGTGACGGCGGCCGCGGTCGCCCCGAGACCGGTACGCGTGTCGATCTCGGAGGCGCAGGGCCTGCTGTGTGCCGAGGAGGTGGTGGCCGAGCGCCCGTTGCCCTCGTTCGACCAGTCCGCGATCGACGGGTACGCGGTCCGCAGTGTCGACATCCGGGTCGGCGGCCCGGTCGATGACGCCGGGGACGCCTCCGGCGGGCCCGCCGGACTGCCCGTCGTGGGGCGGATCACCGCGGGATCCCGTCAACCGACCCGTCTGCAGCCCGGCCAGGTCGTCCGCGTGGACACCGGGGCGCCGCTGCCGACCCT
>NZ_JAALEF010000442.1:0-1155 GCF_014145245.1 Dietzia sp. B44
TCCGCCGCACCGGCTCCCGCAGCGGCGCCGGTGGTGGCGGGCGCGGGGGCTGCGGGCTTCTCGCCGTCGACCTCGAGCACCTCCCCGTCGACGACCGGGCCGCCCGCCTTCTCCTCGGCGTCGACCTGCGCGATCGCGTCCTGCTCGGCCGCCTTGGCCGCCTTCTGTCGGCGGAACGAGTTCCACATGTTGATGAAGGTGGCGATGCCGGCCAGCACGAACAACGGCACGGCCAGCATGAGGATGTCCTCGCGCACGAGCCCCGGGTGCAGGGAGTCCATGACGTCCTGCGGCATCCGGATGTACGAGGCCAGCGGGACCCCGAAGATCTCGGCGTTGAGGAAGGAGGCGACCTGGTCGGGGCCGAACGCCCCGTTGGTCATGGTCGAGGCCTCTTCGATCGACACCCCACGCGGCGAGAAGTTGAGCAGGACATAGTACAGACCCAGGAACACCGGGATCTGCACGAGCAGCGGCAGGCACCCGGCGGCGGGATTGACCCCGGCATCCGCGTACAGGGCCTGCATCTCCTTGGCCTGCTCCTGGCGGTCCTCGGGGGTCTTGCGGTCCTTGTACTTGTTCTGCAGCTCCTTCATCTTGGGAGCGATCTGCGCCATCTTGCGCATGGAGTACTGCTGCCGGTACATCGACCGCATGAGCAGCAGCCGCACGGTCACCACCAGCAACAGCACGGAGCCCACCCAGGCCACTCCGGAACCGGGGTCCACGACGAAGCTCAGCACCCAGTGCCAGAACTTCATGACGAGCGACACCGGATACGCGAAGAGGTCCACGGGCGAATCTCCAGATGGGACGGTGGCGCCGGAGCGGGCGCGCGGGGTGGGGCGGAACAGGCCGGGTCAAGACTAGAAGGCCGTCCCCCAGCGTGCCAGGGTCAGCGGGAGCGGTGGGGGCCGGGGTGCTCAGCGGCGGCGGGAGCAGCGGGTTCGTGCCCGCGCGAGGTCGCCCGACAGCGTCAGATGCTGCAGCCCACCCACACCGGCTCGGGGTGCAACTCCACGCCGAACGCCTCGAAGACGCCGTCGCGCACCTCGCGCGCCAGCGCGATCACGTCGTCGGCGGTGGCCGAGCCCCTGTTGGTCAGCGCGAGGGTGTGTTTGGTGGACAGGCGGGCGGGCGACGACGACGAGGGGT
>NZ_JAALEF010000443.1:0-2039 GCF_014145245.1 Dietzia sp. B44
GGCGGGCCAGGTCACGGCGGGAAATGGCGGTCTCGCCCGGGACGTCGTCCTCGAGGACCAGGACGCGCGACGGGCGTCCCGGCACGAGGGCGGCCAGCAGCAGAGCGAGCCCCACCACAGCCAGGACGACGGCGGCGATGCGCATCTCCGTCGATCCGATGCCGGTGCCCGAGATCGAGTCCACCGTGGCGGACGCCGCCGAGGGCCAGGTGCCGTCGACCAGGTAGGTCCCCAGCAGCCAGCTCCCCAGGCCGCCCGCGACCAGGAGCGCCGCGGCGAGCAGTCCCACCGGGATGGCGCGCGGTGGCCGTCTGATCAGTCCACTTCCGCGGGTCCGTGCACTCATCTCAGTGCTCCTCTCGTCGCGGTCCCGGGGTTGAGCCACGAGATCTCGATGTCCAACCGGCCCACCTGGAGGCCGGTCAACTCGCCGACCCTCTCGCGCACGTACCGGCGCAGGCCTCGGCAGGTGTCGGACAGGTTCACGGGGAACGCGACGCCCACGTCCAGCGTGAGCACGGCGACGGTCCCGTAGAGGTCGCAGGTGGCCGACGGGCGCGAGTCGAAGTCCCGGCGGGCGCCCACCCCCAGCAGACCTCCGGCGGCGCCGCCCACGTGGGTGTACTCGGAGGCGACCTGCTCGGCGATGCGGCCGACGACGGACGCGGGGATGGTGGTGAGTCCGCGCTCGGCGGCCGGCCGGAGCGCCTGGTCCTGCGGTGCGGACTCCTCGACCGCGGCCGGATCCGTGGCGGGCCGACGACCGGTCTGGTCAGTCTGCGCGGCGGTCACGGGTCACCGCCTCCGGCGATCGGTGAGGCCCTTGATCTCGACGCGCCCCTCCATGGCCAGGCCCACGGCCACACCGATCACGCCGAAGATCAGCACGATGAGGAACTGGCCGATGGAGCCGAACGCGGCGACGGCGCCGAGGAACAACCCCACCAGAAGTGTGAGATGGGTGGTCTTCATGAGAACTCCTCGCTCAAGGGGGTGCGGGGGCGGGCCGGGTGACCCGCCCCCGCGGTGCAGCAGTGGTCGGTGGGTGGGCGCGGATCAGCGCAGCTCGCCGCGCCCGCTCTCGGAGCTGGTGCGGACGTCGTCGCCGTCGTCGTCCTGGGGCAGGCGGACGTCGGCCACGTTGACGTTGACCTCGACGACCTCGAGTCCGGTGGTGCCCTCGACCTGGTCGATGATGTTGCGTCGGATGGCGTTGCCCACGTCGACGATCGAGGCGCCGTACTCCACGACCACCGTCACGTCGATCGCCGTCTGGGTCTCGCCCTTCTCGACGCTGATGCCGCCCGTGACGTTGGTCTGGGCGTTGGGGATGCGATCGGTCACGACCGAGAAGGCGCGTCGCGCGGCGTTGCCCATGTCATAGACACCGGGGACCTCGCGCGCGGCCATCCCGGCGATCTTGGCCACCACGGCGTCGTCCAGGGTGGTCACGCCGCGGGACGTCTGGAGCGGCCCGCGCGCGGGCTGCTTCTCGACGGACTTCTCCTGCGCCTCGGCCTGCGCGGCCTCGGCGGCCTGCTGCTCGCGCGACTGCTCACGGCCGGTCTTGGGAATTGCGTTCGACATGATTCCTCCTCGCGGGAAGGTCCGGCACCGGGCCGGGCCTTCGATGAACAACTACACAACTAAGACGTCACGAGTCGCCGGATCGTCACGAGAGATCTCGAACTTTTTCTCCGGGGCCTCGATCAGGTTTTCCGGGGCCTCGATCAGGCCGTGAACCTGCTGGTCACAGCGGCCTGGTGCCGGGTGGACGAGCCGTCGCGGCTCTAGTCCGTGATCCCCGGCAGACGATCGATCCGCACGCGCAGGGCACGCTCGGGCTGTCGCAGTCCGAACTCCGCGCGGCCCCGTCGACCGATTCGGGCGCCGCTGCGGGGCCGGGCACGGTGTCCGGGCCGGGCACTGTGTGCAGTCCGGGCACCGCGGCCATCGGACAGTGACACCGGGGCCCACAGGAGCACCGTGGTCACAACCACGACGAGGGCGAACACCGTCACGGTGAACACCGCGGGCGC
>NZ_JAALEF010000041.1:0-10578 GCF_014145245.1 Dietzia sp. B44
GCCCGCCGGCGTGGGGTCCGCGTGCGCCAGAGCGTCCGCGTCACGGCGCTGGTGCGGGGGCGCGGTGACCGGGTGGTCGGAGC
Organism: Dietzia sp. B44; assembly: GCF_014145245.1. Classification (NCBI taxonomy): domain Bacteria; kingdom Bacillati; phylum Actinomycetota; class Actinomycetes; order Mycobacteriales; family Dietziaceae; genus Dietzia; species Dietzia sp. B44. The sequence continues at coordinate 84 of NZ_JAALEF010000041.1, forward strand.
GGAGTTCGCCGACGGCACCACCGTCCACGCCGAGCAGGTGATCCTGGCGACCGGCGTGTGGGCGCCGCAGCTCGGGGCAACCGTCGGCCTGGACATCCCCGTCCGGGCCCAGCGTGCGCAGTTGGTGCTGGTCGATCAGGGTGAACCGGTGCAGCACGTGCCCACCCTGTCGGACCTGGTGGGCCTGCAGTACCTGTGCCGTGAGCCGAACGGGGAGATCCTCGCCGGCAACTCCGACCACCACTCGCCGCAGTACATCGATCCCGACGGCTACTCGAACCGGGCCGACACCTCGACCGTCGAGAAGGTCGTGGAGCGGCTCATGCACCGCCTGCCCGACATGCCGGACCCCACGATCACCGGCAGCTACGTCGGGGCGTACGACACCACGCCCGACTACAACCCGGTGATCGGCCCCTCGCCGGTAGACGGGCTGTTCCTGGCGGTCGGCTTCTCCGGGCACGGGTTCAAGATGGCGCCCGCGGTCGGTCGGTTGGTCGCGGAGTTGCTGCTCGACGGGACGACGACGATGTCGGGTGTCGACCCGGCGGACTGCCGCTTCTCCCGATTCGCCGAGGGCAGGCCCACCACCAGCCTCAACCCGTACGTGGGCGCGGGGGAGATGCGCTGACCGGCCCCGGTCCCATTCTCTGATCCGGCGCGCCGGGCGGGGTGCCGTGGTCCGGTCATCCCGCCCGGATCTCGCCCTCCACGAGGTGCGCGACGTGCCCGGTCACCCAGATGCCTGTGCCGGGGGCGTCGTCACATCCGGCCGCGATCCCCACGCGTCCCTCACGCCCGAGCACGGAGCCCTGCCGGGCGGTGTAGCGCGGGGGCAGCGTGCCGTTGCCGGTGAGCCACACCGCCAGTCCCGCATGGAAGCTGCCGGTCACGGGGTCTTCCGAGATTCCTGCCGAGACGGGGAAGAAGCGGACCTCGACCTCGACCGCGTCCTCCCGGTCTGTCGGATAGCGGCCGACGACCCCCACCCGGTCCCCGTCCAGGGCCTGCACGTCGGGCCTCACGTCGAGGACGGCCTCGGCGTCGCGCAGGAGCAGCGCGCAGGAGCCGGGTCCGTTGTCCACCCAGGAGTGGTCCACCACGTCGTCGCGGCTCAGTCCCAGACCCGATGCCAGTCGCTCCACCTCCGACTCCTCGAGGGGACCTGACCTGATCAGCTCGGGAGCGGCGAACGACCAGTCGCCGGCCCCTTCGTCGCGGACGGTGACCAGTCCGATCCCGCATTCCTGCACGGTCCTGCCGGGCACCCGGGGCCGCCCACCCGCCGAGTGCCACGCCGCGCACGAACCGAGGGTGGGGTGGCCCGCGAACGGCAGCTCCCCGGCCGGGGTGAAGATGCGGACCCGGTAATCGGCCGCCTCGCTGGTGGGGGCCAGTAAAAAGGCCGTCTCGGACAGGTTGGTCCAGTTGGCGATAGCGGCCATCTCCGTCTCGGTCAGCCCGTCCGCGCTGTGGACCACGGCCAGGGGGTTGCCCCGGAACGGGACGTGGGAGAAGACGTCTACCTGCGAGAATCTCATTCCCCGACGGTACGCACCACCTGCCGGAGGGCGTGCGCGGCCGGGCGCCACCACCCTGACGTGCGACCTTCCGGTGCGGTGGATTTGCGCCGCAGCTTTGTTACGGTGCACGTACCGGCAACATCGAGCGGAGCCCTCACTCCCTCGGTGGGTGTCGGCCCCTCGGTCCGGATGATTCCGAACCCATCCGGACGACGAGCCCGGATGGCGACGGGCCCGCCGTCGTCACACGACGAAAGGAATCACATCATGGGCAGCATCGATCAAGGACTCGGCCTCCTCCAGCTCGGCTCGACCACCTTCACGACCGGCTCTGGTGTCATCGACGCCGGCACCGACTTCCTCGGCGCGGTCGTCGGCGTGATCCGCACCGCCGTCAACGGTGCCGCGGGCCTCATCGGCTCCGCCGAGCTGGTCTGACCCGCGAACCGTACAACGCGAGTGCACGGTCCGGCCTCGGGCCAGTGCCCTCGAGAACCACGAGTCGGCCCCCGCGCGGCGGGGGCCGACTCGCGACGTAACGGGAGGGGTCGATACGAACGAAGCGGCCTCGCCGGGCCATCACTCACCCGGGCGCCGCGCCGGGTGGTGCGGCGTTCAGCTCTCGCGGAGCGCGTCCGTGCACGTCAGGCGAAGTCTCTCGAGCTGGGCGCCGTGCTCTACCGCTCGCGCCACCAGCGTCTCTAGCGTGGGGCGGGGCAATCGCGGGTCGCCGATGTCGAGGAGGGCCCTGAACCCCAGCTCCTTGCCCCGGACAGCGATCGTGAGCGCCTCCAGCTCGAGGAGATCACTGAGCGGCGACCTCTCGGCGAATCGCTGGTTGGGCTTGAGCTGACCGAGCTTCTCCGCGGCGCGGGCAGGGAGGTCCTTGAGGGCAGACGGCGACGTCCCCGCCAGGGTCATGAGTTCCTCGAGACTGTGGAGGTCGTCCACCGTCTCGTCGCCGATACGCGAGACGACCCCACGGATCTCGGGGTCCTCGTGGTCCTTGGCCACCCTCCGGAACAGGTCCACCCCGGCGGCGGCCCCGGCGTGGTGGTCCTGCATGTACGTGTGCAACATCTCAGTGGCCATACCGGCGACGTTACGTCTTCTGTTCCGGAGGTCAACCGCGGGCGAGGGCCGGGAGCAGCTCCTGCTCGGCCAACTCGAGGAACCCGGCTTGGTCCTGGGAGACGTGGTGCAGGTAGATCTCGTCGAACCCCAGCTCCTCGAACTCGCGGAGCCGGCCGACGAGGTGCTCGACGGAATCGGTGACGATCACGGTCTCCTCGATCTTCTCGTCCGGGATGTACCGCGCGACCAGGTCGAACTCCTCGGGGGTGGGCAGGTCGTAGGCGATCGGCGGGTCCACGGCGTGGTTCTGCCACTGATCCCGTGCGACCTCGCGCGCGCGGCTCATGGTGTCCTCGATCGCCACGTGGACCTGGAGAGCGAGCGTCCCCCTGCCGCCGGCCGTCCGGTAGGACTGGATGATCTGCCGGACCGAGTCGGGGTCGTCGTTGATGGTGATGAGCCCGTCGGCCCAGTGCGCCGCCCGCGCTGCGGTCTCCGGGGTGAGCGCCGGGCCCATGATCCGGGGTGGTGTCTCCGGGAGCGAGTACACCCGCGCACTCTCGACGTCGACGAGTCCGTGGTGGGTGACCTCCTCGCCGCGGTGGAGGCGGCGGATGACGTCGACACTCTCCTCCAGGCGGGCCTGCCGGGTGGTCTTGTCGGGCCACTTGTCGCCGGTGATGTGCTCGTTCATGTTCTGCCCGCTGCCGAGGGCCACCCAGAATCGCTCGGGGAACATCTCCGCCAGCGTCGCCGACGACTGTGCGACGACGGCGGGGTGGTAGCGCTGGCCGGGCGCGCAGACGGTGCCGAACGTCATGTCCGTGGTGGCCAGTGCGGCGCCCAACCACGACCAGGCGAAGCCCGAGTGGCCCTGGCGCGTGGACCAGGGGGAGAAGTGGTCGGAGCACATCGCGATTCTGAAGCCCGCGCGTTCGGCCTGCTGTACGTCCCGCAGCAACCTGCCCGGGGAGATCTGTTCGTGTGAGGCGTGGAATCCGTAGGTGGTCATCGTTCGCCTTCCTGTCGTCCATTCCGTGCCGCCTGCAGGGCGTCGGCCGCCCGGATCAACCCGATGTGACTGAATGCCTGGGGGAAGTTGCCCGCCAGACGGCCCGAGGCGGGGTCGAACTCCTCGGAGAACAGACCCAGGTCGCTGCCCCGGGACACCATGGTCTGCATCAGACTCTGGGCCTCGTCGATGCGGCCGCTCCCGGCGTACTGCTCGACCAGCCAGAAGGTGCACAGGACGAACGGGTACTCGCCGCCCTCCAGGCCGTCGATGCCGCTGTCCACGCGGTACCTGTGCACGAAACCCTCTTCGGTGACGAGGTCCCGTTCGATGCATGCCACCGTGCCGAGCATCCTGGGGTCGTCGTACTCCAGGAATCCGGTATGGGGCAACTGCAGGAGGGAGGCGTCCACCTCGGAGTTGTCATAGGTCTGGGTGAAGCTGCCCAGCTCGGCGTTGAATCCGTGCTCGTCGATCTCCTCGGCCAGGCGGGACCGGAGCTCGCGCCACCGCTCCACGGGTCCGTCGAGCCCGTACTCCTCGACCGCGCGGACGCCGCGGTCGAACGCGGCCCACATCATGGCGCGCCCGTGGGTGAAGTGGTGGGTGGACCCGCGCATCTCCCAGATCCCGTGGTCCTCCCGGTCAAAGTGCTTCTCCGCGTAGCGCAGCAGCCCCTTCTGCAGTCCCCAGGTGTACTCGTCCTCATGGACGCCGGCCTCCCGCAGGTCGTGCAGGGCGATCATGACCTCCCCCACGACGTCGGCCTGATACTGGTCCGCCGCGCCGTTGCCGATCCGCACCGGCCGGGAGTCCTCGTAGCCGTCGAGGTGGTCCAGTGTCATCTCGATCAACTGGCGTTCGCCACCGAGGCCGTACATGATCTTGACGTCGTCGACGTCGCCGGCGACCGCACGCAGGAGCCAGTCGCGCCAGAGCGCGGCACCCTCGGTGAGACCGTGCGCCACCACGACCTCGATGGTGAAGGCGGCGTCGCGGAGCCAGGTGTAGCGGTAGTCCCAGTTCCTCTCGCCGCCGAAGTACTCGGGTAGCGAGGTGGTCGGAGCGGCCACGATGGCGCCCGTGTCCAGATTGGTCAACGCCCGCAGGACCAGGAGCGACCGGGTCACCTCGGGCCGGGGATCGCACTCGACCTCCAACTGCGCGGCCCAGTCGGTCCAGGCGCGGATGGTCGCCGCGATCGTCTGGTCCGCGTCGGGCGGGTCCGGGACCTCCTCGTGGGACGGGAACCAGGTCAGATCCCAGTCCAGCCGCTCTCCGGCGCGGACATCGAACTTCCCCTCGAGTCGGCGAGCGCGGCCTCCCTCCTGGGACTGCTCGTCCTCGCGCACGGCGGCCCGGGCGTGGGTGTCGTCGCTGGGCGACGAGTCGTCGTCGTCCTCGTCAGGCCAGTGCAACATCGGACCGGTCACCAGGATGCCGTCGGGGCCCGCCAGGGCCAGCAACGCGCGGTCCTGGCCGTCCCTGGCGATCTCCCGGGTCCACGGCGTGGCGCGTGCGTAGTCGAACCTCAGGCGCAGGTCGTGCTCGACGGCCACCTCGCCGTCGAGGCATTCGACCCGGCGGATCAGGTCCCCCTGCGACTCGCTGCGCAGGAGGCAGTCGGTCACCCGGGCGGTGCCGGTCGGCGACCGCCAGGTCGTCTCGAGCACGAAGGTCTCCGGGATGTAGCGGCGATCGAGCACCTCGCCGTCGACTACCGAAAGGCACCACCGGCCGTCCTCCGGGCCGCCGAGCAGGGCTGAGAACACTGCAGGGGAGTCGAACCTGGGGAGGCAGAGCCAGTCGATGCTCCCGTCCCGCGACACCAGCGCGCCGGTACGCAGGTCGGACAGCAGGGCGTAGTCCTCAAGCGAGGTGCTCACCTGCGAACCCACGATTCAGAACACCGGCTTCCCGCCGGTGACCCCGAGTACGGTCCCCGAGACGTAGCTCGCGTCGGCGGGGGAAGCGAGGAAGACGAACGCACCTGCGCACTCCGCGGGTTGCCCCGCGCGCCCGAGCGGGGTGTCCGCCCCGAATTCCTCCAGCTTCTCGCCGGGCTGGGTGGCCGGCTGCAACGGCGTCCAGATGGGGCCGGGGGCGACGGCGTTCACCCGAATACCCCGGGACCCGAGGTCTGAGGCGAGGTTGACGGTGAGGTTGTTCAGGGCCGACTTGGTGGCCGCATAGTCGAGCAGCGGCGGGGCCGGTTGGTAGGCCTGGATCGACGTGGTGGTGATGATCGACGACCCGGGTCCGAGGTGGTTCAGTGCTTCCTGGCTCGCCCAGATCGTGGCGTACAGATTGGTCTTGAACACCCGGTCCATGTTCTCGCTGTCGATGGTCTCCAGTCCCTCACCGCGAGCGTGTTGGTAGCCGGCGTTGTTCACGAGGATGTCCAGGCCCCCGAGCTGCTGGGCGGCGTCCCGGACCATCTGTCGGCACTGGGTCTCGTCCCGCAGGTCGCAGGGCAGCAGGACCGCCCGTCGACCGGCGTCCACGATCCAGTCCCGGGTGTCCTGGGCGTCGGACTCCTCCTCCGGCATGTAGGAGATCGCCACGTCGGCTCCCTCGCGGGCGTAGGCGATGGCCGCGGCCCGCCCGATGCCCGAGTCCCCGCCTGTGATCAGGGCTTTCATCCCCTGGAGCTTGCCTGATCCGCGGTAGGTCTGTTCCCCGTGATCGGGCACCGGGGTCATCTCGGAGCTGAGCCCGGGGGGCCGCTGCTCCTGGGGCGGGAACCCGCCGCTGTCGTTCGTCATCTCCTCGGCGCGTCGTGCGGTGTCGCTCGTGGTGCTCATATCTCCAACGTACGTAAAGCTGTCGTATCCGCCACCGGCCATCGGGGCGCCGGAGTCGGCGGATACACGGCTGGAGGATACGCGGTCGGCGGGCATACGGCCGGAGGTGACAGGGCCGGCGGGAGGTCGGGTGGCCCGGCCGGCGGCCGTCTCGAGTGCGGCCACCGCCTCGGCCTGATCCATCCCGACGATCCGGAGCAGGTCGATCACGACCGACCGGATCTGCCCCACCGCCACGGTGACCGCCGGGGTGGTGGGCGCGGCATAGGTGGAGGACGCCGAGATCGCGGAGTCCAGGGCCAGTCGGCGGACGAGTTCGACCTCGCCGGTGCCGGCTGTCCAGCGGCGGAGCTCATCCACGGCGGACACCAGGTGGTCGAGCGCGTCCAGGACGGCCTGGTCGACCGGGTCGCCGTGGCGGACCAGGTTCGCCGCTGCTCGACACAGCGCTCGCCCGGAGGTGACCAGCAACACGACCCGGTCGCCGAGTCTCCCGGATGCCCGTAGAGCCCGGCGTCGCTCGGTCCGCGTGCGGCCTGGGCCCAGCGGAAGGCGTTCCCGTGTGGCGGATGCGGCATCCGAGAGGTCCTGGCGAGCGGCGGCGAGGGTGTCCATCTCCTCCAGTCGCCGCTCGGCCCCGGACAGCGAACCGGTCTCGAGGTCGTCCCGCAGGGCGGTGAGGATGGAGGTGAAGCGCCTCAGATGACGGCCGGCGACCGCGGTGACCCTGTGGCGGGGACTGTGGGGGACCACCGAGGTCAACACCACCGCCACCGCACCGCCGATCACCGCGTCACCGAGCCTGACCCACGGGCCGGTCTCCAGGACGGGGACGAGGACCATCACGACGACCGCCGCCACCGCCGCCTGGTTGCTCTGCAGGCCACTCGGCCGGAACGCCACCGCGGCCGTGGTCGCCACCAACACCGCGACGGCCAGTTGCCACGCACCGACCCCGAACCACCGAGCCAGGGCTTCGGCGGCCACGATCCCCAGGAGCACACCCGTCGAGATCTCGAGCGCACGGACCCGGCGCTGCCCGGCGGACAGCCCGGTCGCGACGACGGCGGCGATCGGCGCGAAGACCGCGTTCTGGGGCCCGAACACCAACTCGGCCAGGAGAAAGGCGAGACCGGCGGCCGTCGCGGCGAGGAGCAGGGTGGGGGCGTATCGTGCGACCCTCGCCCACGACTCTGCCGCACGGCGGTGCGCGCCCTCGACCAGGCGGGACACGCTAGTCAGCGGGTCCACCGGGTCCACCGGAGCCGCCGGAGCCGCCGGGATGCCCGGCAGAACCGGGTAGCGAGGTGACGGCGAGGTGGTCCCGCCTGGTGTCGATGTAGACGAGCTCTGCCACGACGGGCACGTCGCTGTCCAGCACCACCCCGAAGGGGCGCCCCAGCGGCACCGCCTCCGGGTCGATGAGGTCGTTGACGCGCAGATGACGGACCCGGCGCCCCGAGACGAGGATCTCGTACGGCCCCACCGGCTCGCGGTCCTCGTGATAGATGGTCGCCCGGACGCAGGAGTCCTCGGCCGCGGTGTTGAGCAGTCGAAGTTCCACCCGGCTCGTGAACTCGGGCTCGTGGCCCGTGCTCTGTTCGGGGATCCATCCGGAGGAGAAGGACCACCGGGTGCTCCCGGTCGCCTCTGATCGCGTATCGGTCATGGGTCTCACCGCCCTCCCGGTGCCGCGGGGCCCGTGCCCGTCACCAGTAGTTCGCGCAGATGATCGTTGAGGAAGACACCGTCCGGGTCGAGACGCTCCCGGACGCGGGAGAACTCGTCCCACTCCGGATACTTCGCCGCGAGCTCGGCAGCACCCAGCCGGTGTTTCTTGCCCCAGTGGGGCCTGCCGTCGTGCTCGAGGAACAGCGGCTCCATGTCCGAGAAGTACTCCTCGTACGGCAGGGAGGCGTTCTGTAGGAGGGCGATGGTCATGGACGGGCGGCCGTAGAACGGGCTGAGGAACCCGTGGTCGGCAGCCACAGTCCGGACCAGGACGCGCCATCCCACGATCGACCGGTGCCTCGCCTTGATCCGCTCCCTCGCCCGGCGGAACACGGTCAGGTCGGTGTCGAGCGGTAGCGCGTACTCCATCTCCTCGAAGTGCAGGTGCCGGTCGTTGGGAAGGATCTCGTACGCCGGTCCCGTCTCCTCGGTCTTGAGACTGCCGGGAGGCTGCCGAAGATCCGGTTCCCGCCCCGGCTCGTCGAGCAGACGCACCTGGGCCAGGTCGCTCCGCGGATACCAGTAGAAGTCCATGTGGCGGTGCGAGTGCACCAGTTCGGCGTAGTTGTCCAGCACCCAGTCGATGTGGGTCATCCAGTTCCGGCGATGCAGTTCGTAATACGGACGCACGCGCAGCGTCATGCGGGTGAACACGCCCAGCGCCCCCAGCGATACCTGTGCCGCGTGAGTCAGATCATCTTCGGTGACCTCGGAGGGCGCCGGGCGGTCGTGGTCGCCGGGGTGTCCCCCTGTGGTTCCGGCGGTCGGTCCGAACGAGACCTCGTCCCCCGTTCCCGTGACGAGAGTTCCGCCGACGAGGGTGGAGGAGAGGTTGCCCAGGCGCGCTCCGGTCCCGTGGGTTCCGGTACCGATCGCGCCGGCGATGGACTGGTAGTCGACGTCCCCGAGGTTCTCGAGCCCCAGCCCGGACTCGCGGAGCGCCGCGCCCAGGTCCGCCAGTCCCGTCCCGGGGAGCACGGTCGCGAGCCCGCGCTCGGGGTCGGTGGCCTCGACGCCCGACAGCTCGTCGACCGAGAGGAGCACGTCGTCCGTGGCCACCAGCGGCATCGAGGAGTGGCCGGACCCCACCGGCCTGACGGACCGCCCGTGCTCGCGCGCCCGGCGGACGGCTGACACCACCTCGGCGCTGTCCCTCGCGCGGATCCGAGACCGGGGCGTGAATTCGACGCTCCCGGACCAGTTGGTGAACTTCTCCGACTCGATGTTACACCACCTCCGGCTACTCCGTATTTCCACGGTACGGGCGGGCCACGGGGACGTCATCCGGACGATCAGCGACCCAGCAACCCCTTGGCGATGTGTGTCACCTGGATCTCGTTGCTGCCGGCGTAGATCATGAGCGACTTGGCATCCCTGGCGAGTTGTTCGACCCGGTACTCCGCCATGTACCCGTTGCCGCCGAAGAGCTGTACCGCCTCCATCGCGACCTCGGTGGCGGCCTCGGAGGAGTAGAGCTTCATGGCCGACGCCTCGGCCAGGGTGAGGGGCTTTCCCGCGCGGGCCCGTTCGATGGAGTGGAACACCATGTTCTGCACGTTGATCCGCGCCACCTCCATCCGGGCCAGCTTGAGCTGGATCAGCTGGAACCGTCCGATCTCCTGGCCCCAGAGCGTGCGCTCGCGCGAGTAGTCCACGCAGAGCCGGTGACATTCCTGGATGATGCCCAGCGCCATGATCGCCACTCCGGTGCGCTCGGCGGTGAAGCTGGACTTGGCGGACTCGCGCCCGTCGCCACCGCGGTGGTCCTCGGTCTCCCCCAGGAGGCGGTCGCGGCCGAGCCGGACGTCGTCGAAGAACAGCTCGCCGGTGGGGGAGCTGTGCAGGCCCATCTTCTTGAACGGCGCGCTCTGTGTGAGGCCGTCCATCCCCGTGTCTAGGACGAAGGTCAGGACCTTGCGGTCGCGCTTGTCCGCCGCTGCGTCCCGGGCGTCAGCACTGGCCGCCCCGCCCTCGTCGAGCTTGGCGTAGACGATCATCACGTCGGCGTGCGGGCCGTTGGTGATGAACGTCTTGCGGCCGTTGAGGATGTAGTCGTCGCCGTCCCGCCGCACGTAGGTCCGCATGCCGCCGAAGGCGTCGGACCCCGAGTCCGGCTCCGTGATCGCCCAGGAGGCGACCTTCTCCATGGTCACGATGCCCGGCAACCAGCGTTCCTTCTGCGCCAACGTCCCGCGCGACATGATGGTCGTGGCGCCCAGCCCGATGCTCACCCCGAGCGCCGACACCAGGCCCATGCAGGCCCCCGCGAGCTCGCTGATCACCACCGCCATCAACGAGTCCTGGCCCTCGAACGCTCCGCCCGACCCGCCCGACCCACCCGACCCGCCCGA
>NZ_JAALEF010000444.1:0-2684 GCF_014145245.1 Dietzia sp. B44
TGATCTGGACGGCCCAGGGCGCCGGCCCGGAGGGGGTGCCGTTGACCACGGCCCCGGCCGTGGGCGCGGAGACGGCGAGCGGGGCGATGACCGCGGCGACCGAGGCGAGCGTCGTCGCCACGAGGCGGGACGTGCGGCGTGACCCCCGGCGGGAATCGCGGCGGGAATCACGGCCGCCCTGTGCGGCGCGGCTGTTACTTGAGGTGCCGCTGGGGCGGGTGAGGCGCATGAGGCTCAGCGTAAGTGATGGGATCGACGTGCGCTGCCGCTCGGGGTGGGTCCTCATGGCTCTGGAATCGCGGCCCACCCCGCCCGCGTTACCCCGGGACCGACTGCGCCGGCGTCACCCGTGGCCCACTGCCCCCGCGTTGCCCGGGACCGACTGCGTCTCCTGGTCGACCTCCTTGTTGGCCAAGCGCACGGTCGCCACCACCATCAGGACGAGGGTCGCGGCGAGAATCGCCAGCTCGGGGCCGTCGACGGTGAACCACTCGCCCAGGACCACCACGCCCAGTCCCAGCGCGACGACGGGCGTGGTGACGGTGGAGGCGGGCACCGCCTGGTGCACGGCCCCCGCGGAGAACGACATCTGCTGCAGCGTCAGCGCGATCACCGCCGCCGCCACCAGTCCGTACACCTCGCCCGTGGTGAACACCTCGAGCAACCCGCCCGAGTACCACCGGTCGGCGACACCCTTGGTGAGCAGCGCGACGTAGGCGAACGCGAGTCCGCCGGCGACACCCCGGAGCAGCGCCCGGTTGCCGTTGCGGCGGCGGTTACGGGACAGGCGCAGCAGCACGGCGATGGCCACGAGTCCGCCCGCGCACGCGAGCGCCCACTCGTACCAGGGCGGGTGCGCGTCCCCTCCCGTCGGTCGCCCGTAGATCACCAGGACGACCACGCATCCCGCCAGGACGTATCCCCAGAACAGTTCGGTCTTGGTCACCCGCCGGCCGGTCACCCACGCTCCGAGGGGGAGCGCGAAGGTCAGTGAGAGGACGGTGATGGTCTGCACGAGGATGAGCGAGCCGAATGCCAGCGCCCCACCCTGGAAGGCGAATCCGGCCAGGCTGATCGCCATGCCCGACCACCAGTACCTGCTGGCCAGAACGCCGAAGCGGCCCTCGAGCCGACCCCCGGCGCGGTCCTTCGTGCGGTGCCGCATCACGGTGCCGAAGGCCTGGCTGAGGGCGGAGGCGAGGGCCAGGAGGACGGCCACCCAAGTTTCAGTCATCGATGATGAGTAAACACCTCCCGTAATGTAGGGCTGCTTAAGCCGATCAACACCGGAAGGGTGTGACCGCGTGGCACTCGTAGTGCAGAAGTACGGCGGCTCCTCCGTGGAGTCCGCAGAACGTATCCGTCGGGTGGCCGAACGGATCGTCGAGACCAGGAAGGCGGGCAACGACGTCGTCGTCGTCGCCTCCGCGATGGGGGACACGACCGACGAGTTGTTGGACCTGGCGGACCAGGTCTGCCCGGCGCCCCCGCAGCGCGAGATGGACATGCTGCTGACCTCGGGCGAGAGGATCTCCAACGCCCTGCTGGCCATGGCCATCAGTTCGTTCGGGATGGAGGCGTACTCGTTCACCGGCTCGCAGGCCGGGATCATCACCACCACCAAGCACGGCGACAGCCGGATCATCGACATCACCCCGGGGCGGGTCCGCGACGCCCTGGACCAGGGCAAGATCGCCCTCGTCGCGGGCTTCCAGGGCGTGTCCCGGGAGACCCGCGACGTCACGACCCTGGGTCGTGGCGGTTCGGACACCACCGCGGTGGCCATGGCGGCCGCGCTCGGTGCCGACGTCTGCGAGATCTACTCGGACGTCGACGGCATCTACACCGCCGACCCCCGGATCGTCCCCGACGCCCGCAAGCTCGACACCATCTCGTACGAGGAGATGCTGGAGATGGCGGCCGTCGGTTCGAAGATCCTTAACCTGCGGAGCGTCGAGTTCGCCCGCCGGTACCACGTGCCCCTGCGCGTGCGCTCGTCGTATTCGACCAACCCGGGCACGCTCGTGGCCGGAAAAGTGGAGGACATCCCCGTGGAAGACGCAGTCCTGACCGGAGTCGCTCACGACGCCTCGGAGGCCAAGATCACGGTCGTCGGAATCCCGGACCAGCCCGGGTACGCCGCCAAGATCTTCCGCGTGGTGGCCGACGCCGAGATCAACATCGACATGGTCCTGCAGAACGTCTCCAAGGCGGAGGGCAAGACCGACATCACCTTCACCTGCCCGCGTGAGGTCGGGGCCAGGGCCGTCGAGGTGCTCTCGCGGGCCAAGGACGACCTCGGGATCGACCAGGTGCTCTACGACGACAACGTCGGCAAGGTCTCCCTCGTCGGCGCCGGCATGAAGTCGCACCCGGGCGTCACCGCGACGTTCTGCGAGTCGCTGTCCGAGGCCGGGGTCAACATCGAGCTCATCTCCACCTCGGAGATCCGCATCTCGGCGCTGGTCCGCGAGGACGAGCTCCCCGAGAGCGTCCGCGCCCTGCACGCCGCGTTCGAGCTGGGCGGCGAGGAGGAGGCCCAGGTCTACGCCGGCACCGGCCGCTGACCCGAGCCCCTACACCCCCCACCACATCGAGAAGACAGTTCCCCACACATCGCCCGAGAGCGAGTGTGCGGAACTGTCTTTTCGTCGGCGCACCGCCGTGAGTCGGCGCACCGCCGT
>NZ_JAALEF010000445.1:0-1790 GCF_014145245.1 Dietzia sp. B44
CCACACGCCCCAGAACTCGCCGGGCGAGACTCGGGTGCCCTCGATCTCGGCGAGGATGGCGTCGGCGTCGGCGTGGGCCTCGACCAGGCGGCCGGCCGACACATCGTGGGCGCACATCGCGGTGAGCTCGGACCAGCGGGCGCGGGTGTCCCCGTGTCCGGGGAGGGGCAGGTCGGCGCGCCCCTCTTGGACCCACTCGCGGGCGAGGTCGGCTCTGCGGGGGCGATCGGGTGATGTCATGGGGTGACCCCGCTCCTGGTGTGGTCCAGCTCGGCGTGGTCCGACTCGGCGTGATCCAGCCCTGCGTGGTCCAGCTCGGTCAGGGCCAGGTGGCCGGAGAACCCACCGGGGGTCCGGGAGTGCCGCCGGGCGGAGGTGGTCACCGGCGTCGCGGTGGACCAGGCGATCGCCAGACCCGCCTCCTCGGCGCGGTGCACCAGGCGCACGTCCTCGTGGACCGGCAGGGGCTCGAACCCGCCCAGGTCGCGGTACGCACGGGCCGAGATGCCGATGTTGGCGCCGTGGATGTGCCGGTGGTCGGAACCGGCCCGGTAGCCCTCGAGGTAGCGCACCCGGGTGTCCGGGTTCCACTCGGACCAGTCGGTCACCTCGACCAGACCGGCTACCACGTCGGCGCCGTCGAGTGCCCGGGCCAGCTGGTCGGCCAGCCAGGTGGGGGGCACGCGCGAGTCGGCGTCGGTGGTGGCGTACCAGCGCTGCCCGGACCGTTGCGGCGAGGCGGGTCGCGGGAGGGAGTCGAACCCGACGGCCCGCGCGGCGCCGACGTTGCGCGCGTCGCACCGCACGATCCGGACCCGGCCGCGAGCGATCGTCTCGGAGGCGTCGGTGCAGGAATCGAGGACCACGGTCACCGTCACCGGCACGGGGGTGACCGCGGCGCACGCCTCGAGAGAGTCCAGGCACCCGGGGAGCAGCTCCTGCTCGTCGTGGACCGGGATCACCACGTCGATTCCCACGAAGCGCATCGGGTTCCCTTCAGGTCGCACGGGCGGTGCCGGTGGCGGGGATGGCGTGGGCCGGCCGACGGGCTCTGCTGGCCGGAGTGCTCTGCCGGCCGGAGGGCGCTGCCGTCAGAGGTTGCCGAAGAAGTCCGCCCAGTAGAAGTCCCAGAACGCCCAGAGGATGATCGCGGCCATGGCCAGGAACCACACGACCACGGGGACCAGGTGCCACCGCTGGAGCGCCCGCACCCAGCCGGCGCCGGTGAGCTTGGCCAGGACGTGCAGCAGCGTGTACCAGAACATGGGGATGGTCACGGCCCACACGACCATGCACCAGGGGCAGAGCACCTGGATGGAGAAGATGGACTGGTACGCCAGCCAGTGCACCATCCCCGCGGCGAACGTCAGGCCCAGCAGCGCGCCCACCCAGTACCAGCGCGGGAAGCGCACGCCCGAGGCGGCGGCCACGCCGATCGCGATGAGCACGGCGTAGCCCACCAGCCCGATGAAGGGATTGGGGAAGCCGAAGACCGAGCCCTGCTCGGAGTTGATGACGCTCTTGCAGCTCATCAGGATGGAGAAGTTGCAGGCCGGCATGTAGTCCGGGTTCTCCAGGAGCCGGATCTTGTCCAGGCTGAGCTGGAACGACGCCACCAGGGCGATGACCGACCCGATGGTCAGCAACACGCCCATCCACCGGTCGGTGAACACCCGCGAGACGACGCCGGAGTGGGCGTCGGCGCCGGTGCCCGCGGCGGGGGCGATCGTCACGGGCTCGGCGGGGGCGCCCGTGGGGTCGACGTCCGGGGCGTCTGAGGTCTCGCGCAT
>NZ_JAALEF010000446.1:0-2037 GCF_014145245.1 Dietzia sp. B44
GCACCCGCGGCGGGGGGCGCCCGGGGTCAGCGCATGATCCACGTGTCCTTGCCGCCACCCCCGCGGGAGGAGTTGACGATCAGCGACCCGGCGGGGGCCACCCGGGTGAGGCCGGCCGGGACCGCGTGGGCCGTCGTCCGGCCTCCCTCGCGCCTCAGGTGGGCGAAGGCGCGCAGGTCGACGTGCCGCCTCTGCATGCGGGTGCCGTCGAAGGTCGGGAGCGTCGACAGGGCCACCACCTCCTGGGCGATGAAGCCCTCGGGCCGGGTGAGCAGCTCCTCGCGTCGTGCGGCCAACTCCGCCTCGGAGCACTCGGGCCCGATGGTGATCCCCAGCCCGCCGTAGCCGTCGATCGGCTTGACCACCAACTCCCCCAGCCGGTCCAGCACGAGGTCGCGTTGGGTGCGGTCCGCGCACAGGTAGGTCGGCACCTGCTCGAGGACCGGGGCCTCCCCCAGGTAGAAGTCGATCATCGCGGGCACGGAGGCGTACACGGCCTTGTCGTCCGCCACCCCGTTCCCGAGGGCGTTGGCCACCGTCAGCCGCCCCCCGGCGAGGGCGTCCAGCAGGCCGTCCCGCAGCGGCTCGCCGTCGAGTCCGGGGGAGCTGAGCAGCATGTCCTCGTCGATCCGCGCGTACACCACGTCCACCCGCTGGAGCCCGTCGCGGGTCCTGCGGTGCAGGATCCCGTCCCGGAAGACGACCTCGTCAGGGGTGACGAGTGGCAGGCCGGCCCGGTCGGCGATGAGGCGGTGCTCGAACCACGCCGAGTCCGCCGAACCGGAGGACATCACCACCACGTTCGGGGTGTCGCCCGCCGCCGGCGGTGCCGCCGCCACGAGGGTCTCCCGGATCATGGGGAAGGCCTGGTCGGGAGAGTGGAGATCGAACTCGTCGACCAGGTCGCCGAACAACGCCGACGTCATCTCGCGGTGGGCGGTGGAGAAGGCGACACCGGACGGCACGCGGACGTTGTCCTCGAGGACCAGCCACCGACCGTCGTCCGCGCACACCAGGTCGATCCCGCAGATGTGCGCCCGGATCCGGTCCGCCCCCAGCGCCCGCCCGGTACTCCCGCGGAACCCCGGTGCCCGATCGAGGGCCTCGGGGGCGAGGTGCCCGGCGGCGAGGAACTCCTGCTCGCCGTAGACGTCGTCCAGGAACGCGTCGAGGGCGCGGGCGCGCTGCTCGATCCCGGCCGCGAGCCGCGACCAGGTCTCCGAGGTGATGATCCGGGGGACGAAGTCCATCGGGAACGCGTGGGGACGCTCCTGGCCCGTGACCCGGAAGGTGACCCCGGCGACCGAGGCCTCCTGCTCGGCCCGCACCTGCCGCGCCCGGAGCCTGACGGTCCCGATCCGCTGCAGCGCCGTCAGGACGGGATCGTACGGGGCCCGCGGCCGCCCACCGGCCTCGACCGCCTCGTCCCAGCTCGGGTCCTCGTCCAGGCCCTCGATCGGGAGGTAGACACCGAACAGTCGCGAGTGCGCGTCCGGGACGGGCGAACGGGAGCCGCTGGTACCGCCGGTCTCCACCACCAGCAGGTCCACGACGTCCTGGACGTGGGCCCGGCGGCGCAGGGTCTGCCGCTGACGGAACGCGCTGCTGCCGTTGTAGAGCGCGTCCTCGACCAGCGCGCGCACCGTGTCCAGGTCCCCCGTGCCGTCCAGCTGCTCGGCCAGGGAGTCGACCAGGTCGGTGATGACGTCGGCCGCCGGACGGGGGCGGAAGGTGACCGGGTCGACCAGGGCGCCCTCGAGACCGGATCTCGCGGCGCGCCACAACGCGGCCCGGAGCCTGGTCTCCACGGGTGCGGACGGCTCCGAACCCCGCGCCAGGGCCTCGGCCTCGCGCTCGACCAGCGCCCGGAACAGGGTGGCCACGAGGGCAGTGGCGTCGACGGAGGGGCACGCGTCGCACACCAGGATCTCCACCGACCGCCCGTCCGCGCCGGGTTGGATCCCGAAGCCGACCATCGAGGCGTCGGTGATCACCCCGCTGCCGACGAGGTCGTCGACGAGTGCGTGGTAGTCGTGC
>NZ_JAALEF010000446.1:2178-13446 GCF_014145245.1 Dietzia sp. B44
GCGGTGAGCGCCAGGAACACCGGGAGGTGTGGGGCGATCCGGCACGCCAGGGCGACCGCCTCGTCGGTGTCCACGGCATCCACCCGGATCCGGGTGCCGCAGTAGATCTGACCGCGGGCCAGGAACTCGTAGTCCGCCAGCAGCCGGCGCATCCGGGGGCTCTCGTCGACCAGCGCCGACCCCGGGGGGACCAGCGGGACCGCTCCCGCGGCCGCCACCGTGAGGCCGCGGCCCTCGCCCACACGGCGCAGTCCCTCGCGCGCCTCGTGCAGCCCGGAGCGCAGGCCCGAGGCCGTGTGGGCCGGACGGGTGCGCGTCCGGATCACACAGTTGCGCACCTCGTCGGCAGCGACGTCCGCTGATCGGTGGGCCAGCAGCTCGGACGCCCTGGGCGTGAGCTCCCGACTCTCGGAGTCGAGGACCTGGAGGTCCTCCTCGATCACCGCTGACCTGAACTGGGCTCCCATGAAGGAAATGTAGTGCGGGCGGGCGGGGTGCACATCCGGTCGGGATGTGGGATGGGTCTCAGCGCGCCTTCCAGACCGGAGCCCGCTTCTCCGAGAACGCACGCGGGCCCTCCATGGCGTCCTCCGACGTCATGACGGTGATCATCTCCGTGTCACTGACCTTCCAGCGGTCGTCCTCCGCCGGGCGGGTCCCGTCGCTGATGCCCAGCGCGACGCGCTTGCTGGCCTGGACGGCCAACGGGGCGTTGGCGGCGATCACGCCGGCCAGCTCGAGCGCCGCGTCGAGCAGGTCCCCGCCCGGGACGACCCGGTTGATCAGATGCAGGTCCAGTGCGCGCTCGGCCGTGACCGGCTCGCCGGTGAGGATCATCTCCATGGCCACCCGGTGGGGCAGCTGAGCCGGTAGCCGGAACGCACCGCCCGCCGCCGCGATGAGGCCCCGCCTGACCTCCGGCAGTCCGAAGATCGCATGATCGGCGGCCACCACGAGATCGCACGCCATCGCGATCTCGCAGCCCCCGCCCAGCGCGGTGCCGTTGACCGCGGCGATCACCGGCACGGAGACGTGATGCTGCATCATGCCCGCGAAACCCCACTGGCGGTTCTCCGCCGGGAAGATGTCCTCTCCCCGGGAGATCGCCTTGAGGTCCGCCCCCGCGCAGAATGACTGCTCCCCCGACCCGGTCAGGACGACCACCCGGATCTCGGGATCCGTGTCCGCCAGATGCAGCGCGTCGCCGAGCAGGGTGCTCACCTCGCCGTTGACGGCGTTGCGGGCCTCGGGGCGGTCGAGGGTGACGAGCAGGATGTGATCGCGGCGCTCGGTGCGGACGGCTGGACGGGTCTCGGATGAGGTCATGCCCCCAGTCTCGCCCGGCACGTCGGCACACGCGGGCGAAACGCCCACCTCCCCCGGGCCGGTGCGATGCGCGAGACCCTCCACCGGGGCCATACAGCGGGGGAGAGGCGCTCACCCCTGCTGGGCAATCGCACACTCCTCGGATATATTTGATTTCGATTCTCGGCCGAGGCCCCTCGGTCGTTCGTGATCCCCGGAGATGAGGTGGCGGACATGGCCGCAACACGACTTGCGCAGCGTCCGCAGCTCTCCGAGGAGGTCGCGGACCACGTCCGGACCCGGATCATGAGCGGCGAGGTGCGCCCCGGGGACTTCATCCGTCTGGACGAGACCGCGGCCGCTCTCGGGGTGAGCGTGACCCCGGTGCGCGAGGCCCTGCTGACCCTGCGCGGGGAGGGGCTGGTCGATCTGGTCCCGCGACGCGGATACCTGGTCTCGCCGATGAGCAGGCAGGACGTCGAGGACATCTTCTGGCTGCAGGCCCGGCTGTCCAAGCGGATCGTCGACCGTGCCATCACCCGGTTCGACGAGGCGGCCCTCGAGCACCACGCCCGCCTGGTGGAGGATTTCGAGGCGGCGGCCGTGACGGGCGATCCGGACCGTGTGGTGAGCGCGCAGTACGCCATCCACCGCTCGATCAACCGGGCGTCCCGGTCGGACAAGCTGTCCCGCTTCCTCAACAACGCCGCGCGCTACATGCCCTACCGGCTCTACGCCGAGGATCCGGACTGGCGGTCCACCGCGCTCGAGGACAACAGGCGGATGCTCGAGGCGCTGCGCACCGGCGACGTGGAGACGGCCCACGCCGTGGTCGACAGGGAGTTCACCAACGGCGCCGACCTGCTCATCGCGCACCTCCAGCGCGCCGGCGTGTGGGACGAGGACCGCGACGAGGACCGGGGCCCGACGCTGGTCGCGCAGGCCTGACCACCTAACACTCGTCGCGCAGGCCTGACCACCCGGCACTCCTCGCGCGGCTCCGACCCGCGACCACCGGAGTCCGGGGCGACACCGCCCCGGCCTCCGCCGTCTCATCTCCGACGTGAGCCCCGGGACGTCACATCAGCGGCCGTCCGGTTCGCAGGCGCCACTTCAGGTCCAGCAGCAGCACCCGGTAGGTGAGGGTCCGGACCGGGTACGGGAGCATCCGGTTGGCCGCCGCGGTGAGCGCCAGGAACCGCTCGAAGCGCCGCTGGTCCCGCGGGTCCCACGCCAGCCCCAGCGCGTCGCGGAACTCGCGGTGCAGGAACCCGGTCGTCACCCACTTGTTCAGGCGCCCGAACAGGACCGTCGTGGGCTGCGGCAGCATCCGGAGCTCCGTCAGACCCACCAGGTGGTCGCGTACCGGGTCGTCGAATCGGATCCGGGACTTGCCCTCGTGCCAGTAGTCGTCGAACTCCGCCCGCGTCGCCGGCCACTGGTCGGCGCGCACCTGGAGCGTCGTCCCCAGAGACGGGGCGGAGCGGTAGAAGGCCTCGCGGTCGGACTCGGTCATGGGTCCGTGCAGCCACTCGAAGGCGTCCTCGAATCCCACGTACAGACAGGCGGCCACCCACATCTGGAGCTTCGGGTCCACCGCGCTGTACTTGACCGGACTGTCGGGTGTCGAGTGCACCCGACGGTGGATGCGGGTGACCTCCTCGCGGTAGACCCGCTTGTCGTCGTCGCTCCCCAGCGTGGCCACCGCCAGGTACTGGAAGGTCGTCCGTGCCCGCTTCAACGGCCTCTTGTAGACGTTGCCGGTGTCCACCCGGCTCTCGCGTACCCCCCAGCCCACCTCGGGCCAGGACAACTGCATGATGACGTTGGCGACCCCGCCGGCCGCACCGATCGAGTCGAGGGCGTCGGGGAGGACGGGCGGTCGACGGCGTGGGGTGGGCGGGGCGGGATTGCGGTGCAGTTCGGTGATCACGTGGCGGTTCTCCTCGGGTATCGGTGTCGTTCGGTCGGCGGTGTCGGATCAGGCCGGTTCGGCGGTGACGGATCAGGCCAGTTCGGCGGAGTCGAGCAGCCAGCGGTTCCCGTCGCGGACCAGGGTCACGACCATGCGGCTCGCGTCGACCCGGCCCTCGGGCACGGTGACGTTGGTGATCTCCTGATCCAGGAAGACCAGCACCACGGCGCTGCCGGAGTCCACGCTCTGAACCCCCGCGTGGGTCACGGTTCCGGTCGAGGTGCCCTGTCCGTTGGTGAGCAACTCGCGCAGCCCCTCGGAGACCTCGCGATAGCGGTCGGCGAACTCCGGAGTGGCGTCCGCCACGACCGCCTCGATGTTGGCGTCCACGTCGCCGTGGTCGTAGGACGCGAGTTGGACGACCAGGCGGGTGGCGTCCTCGACCGCGCTGCGTCGGAGTTCGTCCTCCCGGTGGTCCGACCACACGAGGTAGCCCAACCAGGCACACGCGGCCACCAGTGCCACCACGACCACAGCGCTCACGATGCGAGCGGAGTTCCTCCGCGGGGGGGTCGTGCCCTCCACGGGATCATCGTCCACCGTGGAGGTGTCCGCCCGGGCCTTGTCCTCCGGGACGTTGTCCGCCCGGGCCCTATCCTCCGGGACGTTGTTCTCCCGGGCCCTGCCCTCCGGGACGTTGTCCTCCCTGGGTGCCTCAGCCGCCATGACGCAGTCCTTCCATCATCGTCGCCCAGTACGCGGCGATCTCCTTGCCGGTCGGGACGAGCACGGGGTCGACGGCCATGTCCGGGCCGATCCTGGTTCCGGGTTCGGTCGCCCCCGCCAGTCCCTCGTCGTTCGGTCGGGGAGCCGCCCGCGATCCCCGCTGCTCCAGGTCCTCGCCCGGCGGGCAGTACAACCGCAGATTCGGCTCACGCGGGGAGTGGTCGACGACGTCGCGGGGCTCGTACGGGTAGACGCACACCGGCCCCTGGGTGGCGACCAGTTGGAAGTCCGCGCGACCGTCACGCACGGTCCCCGCCAGGGCCCGCAGTCCCCGCTCGCCCTGCGTGAGGCCGGCCTCCCAGGCGGGTCCCCGATCGCGGAACACGGGTGTGACGACGAGGGTGTTGGCGAGCAGGCCGGCCGCGTCCTCCCGGTTGGCATCGAGGAGCACCTGGGCCCGGAGCATCGCCTCGGGTGATCGGTCGAGCAGGTACACGAGCGTGTCCTCCCGGCGGGCCAGCTGCTCGGCGACGTCGCGGGCCACCGAGGCCGACCCGCTGAGCGGATCCGCGCGCGCCGCCAGCGCGCGCACGGTCACGAGCCCGTCGCCGACGAGCCCGCGGAACGTGGGAGCCTGCTCGGTCAACACAGCCGTGAGCAGTGCGGTGTCCTCGAGGATCGCGCCAAGCCGCGGGCCGTTGCCCTCGAGAGCGGTGGCCACGCTGTCCCCGAACGAGGCCAGGGACTCCGGGTCCAGCGCCCGCAGCGAGGTGTCGATATCGGCGATGAGGTGCTCGATCGACGCGGGTTGCTCGTCCTCGGGGACCAGCAACTCACCACCTTCTCCCAGGTAGGGACCGGCTCCGCTCGTCTGCCGGACGTCGAGCCGGTTGTCCCCCAGGGCCGTGCTGGTCACCACCCGGGCGTGTGCGCTGACGGGGATCCGGGTGCCGTCGACGATCCTCAGATGGAGCCGGACCCCGCCGACCCCGTCGAGAACGGCGTCCTGGACCTCCCCCACGTCCACGCCGCGGTAGGTCACGCGCACCCCGGGTCCGACGCCCCGCGCGTCCTCGACGTGGGCCACCACCCGGAAACCACTCGCCACGTCGGCGTCCTCCCCGATGTACCGGATGCCGTAGCCGATGGCGACCACCGAGATGAACGCGAACAGCAGCGCCTGCGTGACGATGTGGCGGTTCACGGCGCACCCCCCACGGGCGGCTGGGCGTCGGGGGGGCCGGTGGCACCGGGCGGCAGCGGTCGACCCGCGCGCGCCTCACCGCCGGTGCCCAGGGCATCCAGCGAGCCGGGGAGGTCGAGCGCGCCGTCGAACATCATGTGGTCCCCGCGGATCGCGACGTCGAAGTTCGTGACGAAGCGCTGCAGGGCGTCCAGGGTGGGGGCCACCTCGTCCCCGAAGCCCTCCATGTCCTCGAGCAGGACGGTCAGTGTGCGCAGTGACGGCGTCAGGCGCCCGTCCGTGGCCGAGGTGAACTGCTCGACCTGCACTGTCAGGGCGGTGGTGGTGTCCATGAGTGCGGTGATCGTCTCCCGACTGGCCGCCGCCTCCGAGACGAGGTCGGCGGACACCCGCATGCCGCGGTCGATGAGCTCGCGGCGACCGGCGAGCGAGGCGTTGACCCGGTCCAGGGCGAGGATCGTCCGGTCGATCTCGTCGCGGTTCGCCTCGTACAACTCCAGGGCGCGGTCCCCACGTTCCCGGATGCGCCCGATCTCCTCACCTCGCCCGTCCAGGGCCACGGTGAGCTCCTCCATCACCGAGCCGAGCTGCGCGATCCCACTCCCGTTGAGCAGCAGTCCCAGCGAGGCGAGGCTCGACTCGAGGTCCGGACCGACGCCGGTGTGCACCCGCGGAACGACCCCCGTGTCCTCGAGTAGTGCACCGGTCGCGGGCGCCGCCGGCGGGGTGAGCGCGATGAACGGGCTGCCGAGGGCGGTGGGCAGGCGGATCTCGGCGAAGACGCCGGCGGGGACGCCGGAGTCACCCTCGAGGCGGACGCCGATCACGGCCTCGGTTCCGTCGGTGCCGACGCTGCGGACCCGGCCGACGAGGCGTCCCCCGTAGCGGACCTCCGCTCCGGGTGCGAGCCGGTCGGCGCGCTCGAACCGCATCTCCACGTCCGCCGAGCCCTCCCCGGTGTCCATCCCCAGGGGAACAGACTGGAGTGCGAGTTGTGGCGTGTTCACGGCCACCATCGCCGCACCCCCGAGCAGTGCCACCCCGAGGAGGGCCACGAGTCCGCGCACCAGGTGCGGACGGGTTCTGGTCTCACGCATGGCTCTCATCCACCCCCCGCGACTCGTTCGAACGCCCCGACCAGGCCGATCGGGTCACTCTGTTCGACCGGGAACATGAGCGGGTTGGTCAGGCCGGCGCCCGTGCACAGTGGGAGCGGCTCACGTCGGCAGAGTTCGCGGCCACGGGCGAAGTGGGTGATGTTGGACGAGACGTTGAGGCGGATGCGCGCGCGGCCGTCGGGTCCGATCCCGGCCGCGAGGTTCTCCATCATCACCGGGTACAGATCCAGGAACTCGGCGAAGTCCGCGCGGTGGCGGGCGTACAACGCCGTCACCTCGCGGGTCGCGGTGGTCGTCGCGGTGATGTCGTCCCCGCGCGCGGCGACGATCGCGTCGAGTTCGTCGAGGATCACACGGAGGTCCTCCGCCGGGGCCGCCACGTCGATCTGGTCGTCCCGGAGCTGCCGACCCAGGTCGTCGAGTCCCAGCACGAGGTCGCGCATGGTCTGGTCGCGACCGCCCGCGGCGTCCATCAGCACCGCGAGCTCGGTGACGATCGCGTCGAGATCCTCGGCCCGGTCCCCGCCCACCGCCGAGACCGTGGACAGGTTCCTGATGGCCCGGCTCAGCGTCTCCCCCCGGCAGTCGAGGGCCTCGGCCCCCCGGTCGAGACCACGTGCCACCTCGTCGGCTCCGGGCGAGAACGCCGAGCTCAGGGTGTCCAGGCTGGAGACGAACTCGTCGAAGTCGAGGGGTGCCCGCGTCCGCTCGGCCGGGATCACCCCGTCGTCCGGGAACGTCGGCCCGCCCACGTAGGCGGGGGTGAGCTCGACGAACCGGTCGGCGATGACGGCCGGGTTCATCACCACAGCCCCCACGTCCGCGGGCAACCGCGTACCGGGATCCAGTGAGAGCCGCACCCGTGCGAGGTCCCCCGTCGGCTCGACCTTCTCGACGATCCCCACCTCGACCCCCACGATCCGGACTTGCGAACCGACGTACACGCCCTCGGCGGAGGCGAACTCGGCCGTGATCACCTGGCGACCGCCGTCTCCCCGGGCGCCGGAGAGCAGAGAGGCCAACACCAGGACGGCGGCGAGGGCGGTGACGAGGATCGCGACGACCCTGGTCCGGCTCACACGTCTCAGTTGCATCCGTCCATCACCCCCAGGGCGCAGAGCGCCGAATCCGGGATCGGGCCGGTCGGTGTGGCGACATCCGTCCACGGGCCGTTCCCGGTCGCGTCCGTGACCGCGCGGAGTCCTGGTGGCATCCGGGTGAGCACCTCGTCCATCGCGTCGATGTTCCTCTGGTAGGTCTCGCTGATCGAGCGCATGTTGCCCAGCACGCGGTCCACGTCCTCGGCCTCCTCGTCGAGCAGTACCCGCACCCGGGTCGCGAGATCCTCCAGGGACGACACGAGGGAGCTGAGCGCCTCACGACGCTGGGTGAGCACGGTGACCAGCACGAGTGACTGGTCGGTCAGAGCTCGGATACCCGCCTCCTGCGAGACGAGGACCCCGGTCAGTTCGCGGGTCGTGGTGACCACCCCGGACATCCGCGCGTCCTCGCGGGCGAGGAGACCCAGGGCCGCGGAGACGTCGTCGATCGACTGACCGGCGGCCCCGGCGTCCTGCGGCAGGATGCTGTCCAGGCTGTCGATCATCGCGCTCACGGCCCTCGTGTCGAGCTCCTCGGCCAGGTCCGTGACCGCTCCCCCGATGTCGTCGATCATGTACGGCGACGTGGTGCGTTCCACCCCGATCCGCCGGTGCGGGCCGAGGTCCCCCCCGCCCGCCGGTGTGACCTCGAGGAACCTGTTCCCGAGGATCGACTTGAGACCGATCGTGGCGGTGCTCGCCTCGCCCAGGTCCTGGCCCCGGTCGAGCCGGAACCCCACCACCGCCAGCCCGTGCTCCAACGTCAGGGAGTCCACGCGGCCACTGGGCACGCCGGCCACCAGGACCGGGTCCCCCGTCCGTAACCCCCCGGCGTTGGCGAACTCGGCCGCGTAGTGGTCGGTGCGCAGGACGTACCACAGTCGGGGCAGGGCCATGCTCGCCGCGAAGACCGCGATGACCAGCAGGATCGATGTGGCTCCCACGAAGACGGTGTTGCCGCGACGGGTGTGCCTCGGGTCGCGGACGAGGTCGACCAGACTCTCCCGCACCATGGTGATCGGACTCATCGGCACGCCCCCGAGTTCCGGTAGCCGAACAGGCTGGTCTCCCAGTCGTCCCACTTGACCGTGAAGTTGCACATGTAGAGGGCCAGGAAGCCACCCTTCTGAGCCTGGGCGTTGACCTCCCGGGCGAACAGCGGGGCCTTGCCCATCGCGGTGTCGAACGCCGGGGTGTTGGGGATCCACCCGTCGGTCGTGTGACGAGTGGCGTCCACGCTCGCGCGGAGATCCGGATCGGTCTCGCGGAGCATCGAGGCCAGTGTCGCGGTGGCCGCGTCCCCGCGCTCGATGAGCACCGCGAGGTCGTTCCCGCCGCCGTCCGCGAGTGCCCCGGAGACGGTGTCGAGTCCCCTGACCAGCCGCTGGAGGTCCTCATCCCGCTCGGTGAGCGTGGTGTTGAGCGCCGTGATGTTGTCCGCGAGCCGGGTGTACACGTCCTGCCTGCCGACGATGTCCCGGCTCAGCAGCGCCAGGCGGGCGAGCAGGACGTCCATGGCACCCGGTTCGCCCTGGAACGCGGCGACCACTGTGCGCGAGAGGGTGTTGACCTCGTCCGGCCGCACCGCCTCGAACAGCGGCTTGAACCCGTTGACGAGCGCGGTGAGGTCCACGGGATCGGTGGTGGCCTCCAGCGGGATGCGCGTCCCCTCCGGCAGCGGGTCGGCACCGCCGACGGCCGGTCCGCCGTCCGGTGGGGGATCGAGGGAGAGATAGCGGATGCCCAGCATGTCCCCGTAGCGGACCGACGCGCGCGCGCCACTCGCGACCGGCGCCGAGCGCTCGACCTCGAAGTCGACGACGGCGATCGTCTCGCCCAGGGGGCCGACCTCCCGCCCGACTCCGAGCACCCTGCCCACGCGGACGCCGGCGACCGTGACCTCGGAGCCCGGGCCGAGCCCGCCGACGTCGGTGAACTCGGCGCCGTACGCCCGCGCTCCCCAGCCGATCGGCCCGCCAGATCGACCACCGGGCCTCGGCCCGCGGGGAGGTGGAAGACCATGTCAGTGGTATCCGGGTTCCGACGTCGACTCGGCCGCCGGGTCAGACACCCGTGGAGCCGTGCTCCGAGCGGAGCGCGCCCTTGACCACCTTGCCGCTGGCGTTGCGCGGCAGCTCCTCCACGTGCACGAGGTGCTTGGGCAGCTTGAAGCCGGCCAGTTTGTCGCGTAGCCACCCGGTCAGCTCGTCGAGGGTGATGTCCACGCGGCCCTCCTCCTCGTGCTGGGCGACCACCGCGACGGGCACCTCGCCCCACTTCTCGTCCTTGCGACCGATCACCGCGACCTCACGGATCCGGGGGTGGCCGGCGATGACGTTCTCGACCTCGGCGCAGTAGATGTTCTCACCGCCGGAGATGATCATGTCCTTCTTGCGGTCCACGACGTAGACGAAGCCCTCGTCGTCCATCCGGACCAGGTCACCGGAGTGGAACCAGCCACCCTCGAAGGCCTCCGCGGTCTCCGCGGGCTTGTTCCAGTAGCCGGACATGGTGGTGGGTCCGCGGTAGACGATCTCGCCCACCTCGCCGGGACCGACCGGCTCCCCGAACGCGTCGATCACACGAGCCTGCAGGGTGGGGATGACCTTGCCGACCGACCCGAGTTTGCGGATCGCGTCGTCACCGTCGAGCGCACAGGTGATGGGGCTCATCTCGGTCTGGCCGAACACCGCGCAGTTGAGGGCGTCCGGGAACGTCTCGGACATGGCGCGCAGGATCGTGTCCGTGGACGGGGCCGCACCCCACGAGATGTTGCGCAGCACGAGCGTCCGCGGGCGGGCCTTCTGCTCGGCGCAGACGGCCTGCCACTGCACGGGTACCAGGAAGACGCTGGTGATCCGCTCCGCCTCGAGGGTGTCGAGCAGGGCGGACGGGTCGAAGGCCTGCAGGGGGTGGACCACCGTGACGCCGCCGAGCTGGAGACTCGGGGCGATCGAACCGAGCGCCGCGATGTGGAACATCGGGGCCGCGCACAGTGCGCGCCCCTCCTCGTCGAAGAGCCGGAACACCCGGATACAGGTCAGGGACTGGGCGGTGAGGTTCTCGTAGGAGAGCATCGCGCCCTTGGGCCGACCCGTGGTGCCCGAGGTGTACATGATGAGGGCGGTGGAGTCCTCCGGGACGTCGACCGGCGGATGCGGTTCGCCCTCCTCGGCCAGCGCGTCGGCGAAGGTGGTCTGGTCCTCCGTTCCGGACTCGCCCCCGATGACGATGTGGTCACCCGGCTCCTCACCCTGGGCACGGATCGCCCCGACGAGCGGGGCGAGCAGGGCGTCGGTGACGACGACCTTCGGCGCGCAGTCGCTCACCAGGTAGGCCAGCTCGGCCGGGGTGAGGCGGAAGTTCACCGGCACCGCGATGGCACCCAACCGGTTGATGCCGAGCACCGCCTCGACGAACTCCGGGTTGTTGAGGGTGATCAGCATGACCCGATCACCCCTGGCGACCCCACGACGGGCCAGCGCGTCGGCGAAGAGACCGCTGCGCTCGTGTAGCTGCGACCAGGTGGTGGTCTGGCCGAGGTAGCGGAGCGCCTCGCCGTCGGGGTTCATCTCGGCGTGGGTGGCCACCCACGTGTTCCAGTGGTTGCGACGGGCGGCGTGGAGTTCCGCGACGGGGTCCATGGTGGCGGTGGTCATGATTCGGCCTTTCGTGGGCGGTGAGGGTGGAGGACCGGGTCAGGAGAATTCGGGGCGTCTCTTCTCGAGGATCGAGGCGACCCCTTCGGCGAAGTCGTCGGACACCAGGAGCTCGCACTGTCCCTCGTGCTCGCGGGCCAGCGCGGCGTCCAGCTCGGCGAGTGTGGCCCCGGTGACCGACTTCTTGGTGAGTTCCAGCGCGCGGCGGGGGCCGCGGGCCAGCCGGCGGGCGAGCGTGGCG
>NZ_JAALEF010000447.1:0-1390 GCF_014145245.1 Dietzia sp. B44
TGAGGGAATCTGCTCCCGCCTCTGCACGGTCCCACGCAGCCGCCTGCCGCTATGGCGTCTGGCGCACACCGATGCGCAGGCGGGACGCCCTCGCGGCGGGCGGCTGCGGAAGAGGTGGACACGCGCGCGAGCAAGACGCCAGACGCGTGCGCGAGACGCCAGGCGCATCAGCGGCTGCACGGACTGGCGAGTGTCGTGGCCGGCGATCCTCCCCGAGTCGGCGACGGTACGCGTACTGCAGCCGCCCTCACGCCACGCGGCGCGGCCCCCGGCCGAGTGACTCCTGAAGTCTCATCGCCTCGCGGATGAGGGGCACGATCCGGCCACGCCGGTAGTCCTCCCATTGCCATCTCCTGAAGATGTTGCCCAGCGCTTCGATCTCGTTCTGGCGATTCTTCTCATTGCGTAGCTTCCGGCGGACGCCCGCCTCGCCGTCGTCGATCCCGTACTTCCCCGACCCGTCCGCCTCACCGACGAGTCCCCATTCCTTCCAGTACATGTCGACGAAGGTCCGCGACCCGTCCGGGAGGACGAACTCGTGCTGGAGCCGGGGCATGGGGAGGCCAGCGCGGGTGATGGCGACCCGGCTCAGTGACTCGAGCACCGAGTGGGCACCCGGGTCCGCGAATGCCACCACCGCGCGGGCCCGCGCGATGCCGACTCTCCCGGCGGCGGCGTCGAGTTCGGCCGCCAGTTCGGCCCTGGTGCACAGAGAGTGACGCAGGGCCTGGTCGGCAGCGCAGACAGCACCGGTGAACGGGCTCGTCCGCGCCACGTCGACGATCGTCCGCGCCGGAGTCGTGACCGGGATGCCATCGAGTTCCGTCACGGCGTCACCGAGATCCAGACTGTGGCAGATCGCGCTCTCGCCCCGCCTGCTCCCGCTGCCCGGCCGGTGCCTGGTCGTGGTGACCCGCCGGGTGTCCAGATCCTGGGCGGGCAGACCGTGCAGCACGAGCGCGGAAGTATGCGACATCACCGTGCCGGGGCTGATGAACCTCGCAGAGGCGCGCGAGCGCATCTCGAGGATGGCTTCGGCCTCGTCGGGACCGGTGGGCAGGTCGGCGGCGGGCACGTAGACACCGTGACGGAGACGGTAGAGCTGTCCGGTGCGCTCTGCGTGCTCCCGCGCTCGGCGGCTGTAACCCCGGGCGAGTAGTTCGGACGAGGTGATGACGGGTGGGCGAGGTCGGTCTGTGCTCATGGACACGCAGTATCGGCCCCGCCGGCCCGGCTTCTGCGGCGTCGGACCGCGTGATCCGTCCCGGCTGTGGAGGGGCGCGGGGTGTGGAGAGCGTTGCCGCGACTGCGGGGCCGGGCTGAGCGACTGCGGGGCCGGGCTCCGCGACTGCAGGGCCGGGCTTTCGGGATGGGTCGACGGACCGCTCCG
>NZ_JAALEF010000448.1:0-1503 GCF_014145245.1 Dietzia sp. B44
GCCCCGGTGACGGGGCGGCGGGCACACCTGGTGGGACCCGGTCCGCGAGTCTGGTCGGCCGACGCTCGGCGTCGGCCGGGGATCAGGGGTTCGGCTCGACCGTGAGCTCCTTGGTGGCCGGGTCGAAGACCAGCGTGCCGCCCTCGAAGCGCTGGGCGACCGTGCCGTCCCCGCGTCCGGCCTCACTCGAGACCGGCAGGCCGAGCGGTCCGTGCTCGAAGCCCTGGGAGGCCCAGGCGTCACCGATCACGCCCCACACCGGGTGGGTGCCCGTCTCGGGGGAGGAGTAGACCGCACCGTTCTCGTGCTTCACCAGGGACACGTTGCCGAACCTCTGGACGCCGGAGAGGACCTGTCCGAGCGGGCCGGCGAACTGCGAGGCGAGCCTGGCGAAGTCGCCGCCGATCAGATTCCCGACGGAGCCCAGGTCCCCGCCGACCGCGGCCTGCACCGAGCCGGCGTCGAACGGGATGTCGGCCAGCGTCTTCCCACCCGTGAGGATCCGGGTCAGCGCGGCGGCGTCGAGGCGGCCACCGGACAGCACGGTCCGGAGCGCGGAGGTCACCGCGTCCTGGACACTGCCCTGGGTGACGTCCGGGATCGTCGTCCCACCGGTGCCCGGCCGCGGGGTCGTCCCGGGGTTGGTGACCGGGGGAGTGGGGTTGGTCGGAGCCGGGGTCCCGCCGCCGCTCTGGGCGTAAGCCGCCGCGATGTCGCGGATCTGACCCATCCTGGCGTAGCCCGCGTCGCCGGGGCACGAGGTGTTGCCGACGTCGCGGTGGGCGAAGATGTTGGGCAACCGGACCGCGGCGCCCATGGGGTACCTGGTGAAGGACGTGCCCTCGGAGTAGTGGGTGTCGGAACCCTTGGGGTTGACCCCGGCGACCGACAGGCGCCAGCCGATGATCTCACCCATCTTGCGCACGGTGGCCTCGGGCGGGGCGACGGTCGAGTAGTCGCCCATCATCGAGATCCCCCAGGTGTTGCCGTTGAAGCCGCCGGCGTGTGCACCCTGGACGTTGCGGTTGAGGCCGCCGTGGCGGCCCTCGAAGGCCTGGCCGTACTTGTCGACCATGACGTTGTACCCGACGTCGCACCAACCCAGGTTGCGTGCGTGGTAGGTGTAGATGCCCCGCACGACGCCGGCCGAGCCCTCGCGGGTGTAGTTGTTGCTGCCGGCCGTGTGGTGGACGACGGCGGCGGCGAGCGTGGGGTCGTAGGTGGCGTTGCGGCAGCGGATGGACTCGTCGGCGCCCCAGCCGGCGCGGCTGATGATCGCCGGCTGCCTGG
The DNA here is from genome assembly GCF_014145245.1 of Dietzia sp. B44. NCBI lineage: Bacteria > Bacillati > Actinomycetota > Actinomycetes > Mycobacteriales > Dietziaceae > Dietzia > Dietzia sp. B44. Next base: position 1,291 of record NZ_JAALEF010000448.1, read on the forward strand.
CCGCGATGTCACCGTTCGCTCCGGTCCCGCCCTGCGCTGTGATGTCCCCGAACGACTCCGGGTCGGGGGTCGGGGTGGCGTCGGGGGAGATCAGGACGGCGGTGACCGAGTCGGACCGGAGGTCGGCGGACTCCGCGACGGGTTTGATGTCCGCGTAGCGGGTCGGGACTGGCGGGGCGTCGGCGGAGGCGGGCCGCGCGGGGGCGGGCTCGG
>NZ_JAALEF010000449.1:0-1627 GCF_014145245.1 Dietzia sp. B44
CGCAGGAGGGCGTCGACGGCCCGGTCCGCCAGCTCGAGGGCGTGCCGCGCGTCCGCCCCGCCGCTCCGGGACTGCTCGGCGCGGATCGCGGTGACCTTGGACCGGACCAGCGCGCGGTACCCGATGTAGTGGTGCACGAGGGACGACGGCGCGTCATCCCCCGAGAAGTCCCGATACGCCGCGAGGAAGGCCTCGGCGAGGTCCCGCGCCCCCACCCTGTCGAGATCCATCGCCAGGAACCCGGCGTCGAGCATGGCGTCCCCGAACCTGAGCCGGTCGTCGAACTCGAGACAGTCGATCACCCGGGGCCCGTCGTCCTCCAGATAGATGTCCGCCGCGAGCAGGTCGCCGTGGCCGTCGACCACCCGGCCCGCATCGACTCGCGCCCGCAGCAGTCGCTCCCTCCCGCGGAGATACTCCCCCGCGAGCCACTCCACGTCGTCGACGATCACCGGTGCGTCCTCGCCCACACTCAGACGCCGCAAGTGGCCGATCGACTCCCGCCACAACCCGGCCACGGCGTCCGCAGTGCCCACCGCGTCGATCTCCTCCGAGCGGGGACTCGCGGCGTGGAGGTGATCGAGCTGCCGGGCCACCTCCCGCACCCCCGCCAGGAGGTCGGGATCGTCGGAGCGGCCGGTCCCCGAGGCCCGCGACCGCACCAGCGAGTCCAGGCTCCGTCCGGCGGGGAGTCGGCGCATCCGGACCACGTGGTCGATCACCTCGCCGTCGGGACCTCGCACCTCGAGCACACCGTCGTACACGTCCGGCGCCAGGCGGCTGTTGAGCTCGACCTCCCGGCGGCTCTGTTCTGCGCGGGCCCCGACCGACGTGTTGTCCAGGAACCCGAGATCGATGCGCTTGCGCACTTTGTGAGCCTCATCACCATAGAGCACGATGAGAGCGCTGTGCGTCTCGACGACGGCCGGCCCTCCGTCCGTCACCGGGTCGGCATCCGCGGGGGCGTCCATAACCCCAGCCTAGGCAGGCATGACACGGTTCGCGGCCGACCCGCGGAGTCGGCCGGATACGCCCCCTCGCCTGTGGTGACCGGAGTGTTACCTCAAGGAACACTCAGCATTTCGCCCCCCTGACAGCGCCGGACTTCGCTTGTAGGGTCGCCGACGCACCTCGCTCCGATCGAGGTGTCCGCGATGAGAGACATCGGGGTCAATGAAGATGGGAGCTGTTCAGAACATGACGAACACCCACCGGAAGACCACCAACCGCACCACCGCCAAGATCGCCGCCGTCGGCGCGTTCGGCATCGGTGCCGCCATCGCGTTCCCCGGCCTCGCCGCGGCCCAGGAAGCCCCCGGCGGCAGCCTCGAGGGCCTCGCGGGCGACACGGGCAGCCTCACGGAGATCGCGGGTGAGGACGGTAGCCTGGCCGACCTCGATCTCGGCACGGACCTCGCCGTCGACCTGGGCAGCCTCGCCTTCAACCTGAACCTCGGCGCCGAGGCGTCCAACCCGGGCTCGGTCGAGTTCGGCAGCCTCGGTGTCTCCCCGAACACCGGTAGCGACATCCTCGACAGCGGCTCGGCCGGGGCCACCGACGCGGGCACCGGCTCGCTGGACACCGGCTCGCTCGGTGGGGACACCGACACCGGCTCCGTCTCCGGCT
>NZ_JAALEF010000450.1:0-1166 GCF_014145245.1 Dietzia sp. B44
CACTGGCGACCGCGCTGGGCGGCCCACCGGTCCCCGCTCGGATGGCCGATGCCGAGGACAGCGCGGTCGCCGCTGCCCACGCAGCGCTCTACCGTGCCGCTCGCGCCGCCGTCGCCTCCCATCGCGGGGTCGGTTCTCATCGCGGGGTCGGTTCCGATCACGTGTCCCCACGAGACTGATCCCGGATTGCCCACGTTTGCGCCCACTCGCCGAGTGAGCGGGCGGGGCGTGCGACGCGGCCGCGTGAGCGGGCCTCAGCCCTCGTTGCGGCGCACCATCTCGCCGATCCACTCCGGAACGTAGGGCGAGGTGCAGCCCGCGGGCGTCGGGTAGTCCCGGAGCACCCCCAGTCGTTCGCCGATCTCCAGTGCGCGCGGCCGCAGGTCCGGGTGATGGATCCCGATCTGCGCCAGGCACGTGTTCATCTCCCACTGCAGCCGCTCGTGCGCCTCGGCCATCTCGGCCTCGATCGCGTCCAACAGCCCGGACGAGTCCAACCCGTCCGGCTTCTTGACCACCCTGTCGGCGGTGAGCGCCCACCCGGCGGCGGCGACCACCGGATCGGGGTCACCCAGCCACTCCAGGCGGAGTTGCTCGGCGTGCGGGCCCTTCATCACCACGTACCCGACCAGCCAGTCGTGCACCTTGCGGGTGCGGGCCTCGCGCAGCATCGCGTCCAGCTGACCGCCGGAGAACTCCTTGGGGCGGCAGATCAGCAACGCGAGCAGGCGCGCCGCCGAGTCGCCGGTGGCCCACAGTTCCTCCGCGAACGACTGGTTCTTCTTGATCCGCTTGGCCACCCCGCGCAGCGTGGTCAGGTTGACCCCGTGGTCGTCGCCGTGCCGCTCGTTGACGGCCAGGATCCTGGGGTCCTCCAGCGCGGCCAGCTCGGCCATCACCTCGTCGAGATCCGGCTCGCTCGTCGTGGTCATATCGGTCTCCTCCTCCGCGCCGCCCCGCGCCCACGGTCCTATACTCGCCGGATGCGCCTGCGGAGCATCCGTCCCGACCTGCTCGACCGCGCCGCGCCGGTCGCCGGGTGGCGTGAGGGACTCCTGGCTCAGAAGGTACTCCGCGGGCTCACCGAGGGCCATCACCGTCGCCCGCGGCCGGGACGCGTCCGCGCGATGCCGGATCCGGCCCGGCTCGGCCGACTCACGTCGCCG
>NZ_JAALEF010000042.1:0-6578 GCF_014145245.1 Dietzia sp. B44
CATGACGTCCTTGGCGAAGGCCTTGGAGCCCTCGATCCGGGCGGCCTCGGCCGAGGGACCGAACACCGGGACGCCGGCCGCGCGAAGGGCATCGGCCACCCCCGCCACCAGCGGCACCTCGGGGCCGATGACGACCAGGTCCACCTCGAGCCGCCGCGCCAACGGGGAGACCGCCGAGGGATCCGTCACCGACGCGTCGTGACACGTGGCCTGCACCATGCCGGGGTTGCCCGGCGCGGCGTGGAGCTCCGTCACCGCGGGATCCGCGGCGAGGGCGACGAGGATGGCGTGCTCACGGGCACCGGAACCGATCACGAGAATTCGCACAGCGACCACAGTAGTCGCGCCCCCCGGGCGACGTGACCCGGCACGGCCGGTGCGGGCGTCGTCGGGTGGACCTCAGCTCGGCAGGTCGGTCGCGATCCCGTCCGGCAACGTGGCCTCGTCGCGGACCCGCAGCCCCTCCGCGGTGAGCATGTCCGTCATGCAGAGATCGAGCGTGCGCGCCGTCGCGTGGTCCGCCTCCGGGGTCCCCATCGGCTTGAGCCCGAACATCGCGTGCGAACAGAGGCCGTCGATCCCCGCCCACAGGACGCGCTGGTCCCTGATCCTCGTCCCCGGACGGAAGATCCCCGCGGCGATCCCGCGGTCGACGATCTGCTGCATGATCTCGGTGACATCCGACGCAGCGAACGCAACCGTCGACGACTCCCCGAGAGTCTCGACCATCATCCGCGCCCAGGCGGGCTCCGCGACAGTGAACTCCACGATCGCGATCCCCGCGTTGCGGAGGTCCAGGTAGGCCGCGAGCCCCGGGGCCGACTCCGCGCCGGTGACCCCCGGGAGGGCGACACGCTCACCCATCGCGGCGAACCCGCGGGCCGAGACCTCCTCGACCAGCTGCTGCCGGTTGGTGAAGTGCCGGTAGGCGGCGGTGGCCGACACCCCGATGACCGGCGCGATCTCCCGCAGCACGATCGCCTTCTCCCCCGAGGACCGCGCCCGCGTGGTGGCCTCGTGGATGATCGCGTTCCGCAGGTCACCGTGGTGGTAGGACTTCTTCTTGACGGTGTCGTCTGCCGTCGGTGCCGTTGCCTCGATCATCTGCCGTCCCTCCGCCATCCTCTAAGGACCGTTCGCCGCTCGTTGTCCGGGTGGCGTACCCCTCATTACACCACGAGCCACCGCGCATCAGCGGCAACCGGCCGCCCCGGGTACGTAGGCTGGGAGCATGTCGACCGTTTTCAGCAAGATCATCTCCGGTGAGCTGCCGGGCAGGTTCGTCTGGGAGGACCCCGAGGTGGTCGCCTTCCTCACGATCGCGCCCGTCGCGGCCGGCCACACCCTCATCGTCCCGCGAGAGGAGATCGACCGCTGGACCGACCTCGACCCCCGGCTGTGGGCGCGGCTCAACGAGGTCGCGCAGGCGGTCGGCGAGGCCGTCGTCGAGGGTTTCGGGGCGTCACGGGCCGGTTACCTGATCGCGGGGTTCGAGGTCCCACACACCCACATCCACGTCTTCCCCGCCGACGACATGTCCGGCTTCGACCTGTCCCGCGCGGACCCCGACGCCCCCGCGGAGGAGTCGGACGCGGCGACCGCGACGATCCGTCGCGCTCTGCGGCAGCTCGGCCACGACGAGTTCGTGCCCGGGGACTGACCGGCCCACCCCGACTCGCCGCCCCGGTGGTCGGGTCGGGCGGGTGACCGGCTCAGTGCCCGAGCGCGCGCGTCACCTCGCCCATGTCCTGGTAGTCGCACCATTCGCTGACCAGGCCGTCACGCAGCGTGAAGAACGCGCCGACGGCGAGTGTGATGGGTGTGCCCCCGATCGTGAGGAACGTGGTCCTGCTCACCGCGGCCGTGTCCCCCGACGACAGCACCCGGTGGATCTCCACCCGGACGTCGGTGGAGACCTCCTCGTTGAACTCGATCAGCTGGGCCAGCCCGTCGCGGCCGCGCACCACCTGGGTGCCCTCGATCCGCAACTCGAGGTCGGGCGTGCACAGCGAGGTCGCTGTGTCCACGTCACCACGGAACGTGGCCTCCACGAGCGCCCTGGCCACCTCTCCGGAGCCGCCGCGCCGTTCGTCCTGGTCCATCGGACCGCCCCCGTCCACCGTCTACTCCGAGATCGTGTTCAGAGTACGTAGGTCCTTGTAGTCCTCCCAGCGGGTCACCACACCGCCCTCCACCTCGACGAACGACAGGGCCGGGATCTCCACGCCCCCCTCGGGCAGCGTGTAGGTCTCCAGCCGCTTGAGCGCGACGATCCCCGGTTCCGCCACCGCCGACAGGACGGCCACGTCGAGGAACCCGGACAGACGCGCGAGATCCTCGATGATGTCACGCAGGCCGTCGTGCCCCTCGTAGAGACGGAGGTGGCCGCCGTTGGTGTAGACGATCGACGGCGAGGAGAGCGCCAGCGCGGCGTCCACGTCACATGAGGTGACGGCGCGCATCCACGCCTCGGCGATCCGCCGGGTGGACTCAGCGTCCACGCCCCCGTCCACGTCTCCGGAGCCCTCGCCGTCGCTGAACACCTGCCACATCCTACCCAGAAACCTGAGAAAACTAAACGTATACCGCGCGCGCGTGGCGTGCACTCCCGGCTCCACCGGGCGGCGGGTGAGAGCTGGAGACGAGACTTGAACTCGCAACCGCCCGATTACAAGTCGGGTGCGCTACCAATTGCGCCACTCCAGCACGGCTCCGGCACGGCCGGGGTCCGGGTCACATCCTAACCGGACCCCGGGCCGCGCTCTCGACCGCCGCGGTCTTGACTACGGTGTCCACGTGGAGATCCGCGACGCACCCGCACCGTTCACCCGCCCCCTGGCGTGGCTGGGTCTGCGCAAGTCGACGATGGACCTGGCGGTCGAGCCGCCCCTGTCCCCGATGGCACCGGTCGACCTGGACGACGACGGCGCCGTCACCGACGTCCTGAACCTCGCCCTGGAGATCGCCGGCATCCTCCTGTCCTCCGGCGAGGGCGCGGCGGACACCGTCGCCCAGGGGGAATCGGTCGCGGCGGCGTTCGGCCTGCCGGGCGCCACCGTCGAGGTCACCTTCACCTCGTTGACCATCGGCGTGAACCGCCGACGTGGTCGCCCGCCGATCTCCGTCATCCGGGTGGTCAACTACCGCACGATCGACATGACCCGGGTGACCCGTGTCGCCCGGCTCATCGACCTCATCGTGCGGCGCCAACTGACCGTCGAGCAGGCCACGGCGGAGGTCGAGCAGATCATCGCCTCCCCGCACCCCCACTCGTTCCGGGTCGCGGTCCTGGGGTGGGCGATGCTCGGTTGCGCGGTCGTCATCCAACTGGGTGGCAGCCCGCTCGCCGGACTCCTGTCCATGGTGTCCACGTTCGCGCTGATGTACGCCAACCGCTATCTGGACGGCCACCGCCTCCCGAAGTTCTTCCAGCAGATCGTCGGGGGGTTCATCGCGGCCGCCTGGGCGCTGTTGGCCTACGTGTTCCTGAGCGACAACTTCGTGGACATCCAGCCATCCACACTTGTCGCCGCGGGAATCATCGTGCTCCTCGCGGGGCTCACGCTCGTCGGCGCGATCGAGGACGCCATCACCGGGTTCCCCGTGACGTCGGCCGGCCGCGGCGTGGAGACGATGATCCTCACCGGAGGGGTTCTCGGCGGCATCACGATCGCCCTGGCGGTGTTCGCGCGGCTGGGCATGTCCCCGCCCCCCATCGACCCGACCATCTCCGGCAACGCGCCCCTGTATCTCGCCGTCTTCGCGGCGGGCGTCGGGGCCGCCGGCTTCGCGGTGGCCAGTTACGCCACCGTGCGTGCGACGTGGCTCGCCGCGGCGGTCGGGGCGATCGGGATGGTCATCTTCCAGGTGGTCACGACGACCGGGCTGGGCGTGGTGGTGGGTTCCGCGCTCGCGGCCTGTGCGATGGGGTTGTTCGGCGGCATCCTCGCCCGTATCGCGACCGTCCCGCCACTGATCGTGACCATCGCGGGGATCACACCACTCCTGCCCGGGCTGTCCGTCTATCGGGGACTGTCGGCCCTCACCAGTGACCAGACCGGTATCGGTGTGGGACTGATGTTCCAGGCCCTGGCGATCGCGGTGGCCCTGGCGGCCGGCATCGTGTTCGGCGAATGGGTCACGCGTAATCTGCGCAGGTCCGCCGCCGCCGACCAGTGACGTAAGATGACGTCGGACGCCTGAGCCCACACGGGCCCTGCGTCCCATACCGACCACGGGAGGACACACATGGCATCCGCCGCAGCGGCCAGCAAGGAGCCCGAGCTCGACGTCGACCTCGAGCCCGTCGCCGACGAGACCGCATATCAGGCCCAGAGGATCGTGGCCTCGTACGCCGCAGACGCCGACGAGTGCCTGATGCTGCTCGAGATGCTCGGGATCGGCCCCGAGAAGGTCGACCCTGCCGACGTCGACTAGCCGCATCACAGCGATCACGGAAGGGACGGGGATGACGCGCGCGACCGAGCAGACGCCGCCGGACGCCGGTGCGGACTTCGTCGTCGTCGCCAATCGGCTACCCGTCGACCTCGTCCGTGACAAGGACGGCCGGGAACACTGGAAGGCCAGCCCCGGTGGGCTGGTGACGGCCCTGGAGTCCATCCTCAAGGCCAACCACGGCGCCTGGGTGGGTTGGCCCGGCGTGGCGGACGCCGCCCCCGAGCCCTTCGACGCCGACGGCATCCGGCTGCACTCGGTCACGCTGTCCGCCGAGGATGTCGGGCTCTACTACGAGGGGTTCTCCAACGGCACGCTGTGGCCGCTGTTCCACGACGTGGTGGTCCCCCCCGAGTACCACCGCGAATGGTGGAACGCCTACGTCGCGATCAACCGCCGGTTCGCCGAGGCCACCGCCGCGGCCGCCGCCACCGACGCCACGGTCTGGGTGCAGGACTACCAACTCCTGCTGGTCCCCCGCCTGCTACGTGAGATGCGTCCCGACCTGACCCTCGGGTTCTTCCTCCACATCCCGTTCCCCCCCGTCGAGTTGTTCATGCAGCTGCCGTGGCGAACGGAGATCGTCGACGGGATGCTCGGGGCCGATCTCGTGGGCTTCCACCTGCCCGGCGGAGCCGACAACTTCCGGATCCTCGCCAACCGACTCGGCGGCCACCCCTCCCTTCGGCTGCGTTCGACCCGGGGTCGGGCGTCCGAGATCCGCGTGGACGACCGCAGGGTCCGGGTGGGGGCGTTCCCCATCTCGATCGACTCGGCCGCCATCGACGCCGCCGCCCGCGACCGCGACACCCGCGCCCGCGCGGAACGCCTGCGTACCGAACTCGGCTCACCAGAGATCCTGTTGCTGGGCGTCGACCGCCTCGACTACACCAAGGGGATCGACGTCCGGCTCCGCGCGCTGGAGGAGTTGTTCGAGGAGGGGAGACTCGAGACCGCCGACGTCACCCTGCTCCAACTCGCCACCCCGAGCCGCGAGAGGGTCGAGCAGTACCAGATCATGCGCTCGCGGATCGAGGAGTCCGTGGGCCGGATCAACGGCAGTTTCGGCGAGATCGGGCACCCCGTGGTGACGTACATCCACCGCCCCGTCCCCAAGTCCGAGCTCACGGCGTTCTACGTGGCCGCGGACGTCATGCTGGTCACCCCCGTGCGGGACGGGATGAACCTCGTGGCCAAGGAGTACGTGGCCTCCTGCACCGATGGCGAGGGCGCCCTGGTGCTGAGCGAGTTCGCCGGCGCCGCCGCCGAACTCCGGCAGGCGTACCTGTGCAATCCGCATGACCTGGAGGGGGTCAAGGACGCCATCATGGCGGCCGTCACCGAGTCGAAGGACGACCGGCGTCGTCGCATGCGGGCGCTGCGCCGACAGGTGTTGGGCAACGACGTCCACGCGTGGGCACGACGGTTCTTCGAGACCCTCGACGCGACGTCCGACCCCCCCGTCACAGAGCGTTGAGTTCGCCCAGCTTCCACACCCCGTCCACCCGGACCATCTGGATGCTGAGCCTCGACGCCGAGCTGGCCGCCTCGGGCGCTTCCTTGGTCGAGACCATCCGGTTGAGCATCACCAGCACCGTCACGTTGTCCGCGTCCACGACCTCCTGCGGCGCGGCGGCGGCCACGGTCGCGTAGACACTGGCCTCCTGCTGCTTGGCCGCCGAGGCCACGGTCGGCATGGACTGGTCGACGAACTCGGTCAGTGCCGGCTCGGTGAGACGCTCCCGCACCGCCGCGAGTTCCGAGTCGACCGTGCGGTGATCGTAGGTGAACATCTGCGTGACGATCTCGCGCGCCGCGTCGGTGGCCTGCGTGGGGGCCGAGGCCACCTGCTGTTCGACGGCCGTGGCGTCCCGGGCCTCGAGATAGCGCCAGACGGCGATCCCGGAGAACACGAGCAGGATGACCGAGGCCACGGCCAGGGCCGCCATCAGTCGGCGTCGCCGGACCGGGTCCATCGGTTCGGTCGTGGTGGCCCGGCGAGGAGTGCTCTGCCCGGAGCCGGCCCTCGGGGTCGGACCCGACCGGGAGGGCGGCATCGAGTCGGCGTCGCGGGACGGGGTGGGCGCGGTCTCGGGAGCAGTGGCCTCGCCGCGGGGCATGGC
>NZ_JAALEF010000451.1:0-1499 GCF_014145245.1 Dietzia sp. B44
TGTCGGCGAGGCCGAGGGTCCTGCGGGCCCAGGGCGGCAGCGCCGCGACCGCGCCCTCGCGGAGCATCGCGTAGGCGGGCTTGTCGGTCCACCCCACGGGCGGCTCGTTCAGCAGGAAGTGCCGGGCGTCGAGCGCGGCCGGGGAGGCCTCGAGCTCGGGCCGGTACTCTTCGAGGGCCGCGTCGAGCTCGGCGACGGTCATCGGGACGCCCTTGGCTCCCAGCATGATCCCGGTGCGCGACGCCTGTCGCACGTACTCGTCCCGTCGCTCCGCCGACATCGCGGTGCGCCCGTACAGGCGGTGGCACTCGAGGAAGCTCCAGATCTCGGCGACGTGGACCCACCGCAACAGGTGCGGGTCGCGGGCGTCGTAGGGTCGGCCGCGATAGTCGGTCCCCACCACCGCCCGGTGCACCCCGTTGATCGTCCGGATGAGCTGCGTGGCGTCCGGGACCGTCCCGAAGGTGGTCGTGGCGATGAACTGCGAGGTGCGTTGGAGTCTGCCCCAGGGGTCGCCGCGGTAGTCGCTGTGGTCGGCCACCCCGGCCATGGCCAGCGGGTGCAGCGACTGGAGTAACAGAGCGGTCAGCCCGGCGGCGAACATCGAGGCGTCGCCGTGCACCGCGCAGATCGCATCCCCGGGGGAGTTCCACCGTTCGCCCTCGGAGTGCCAGATCCGTTGCCGTCGTTCGGCGGCGTCGTCACCGGCGATCCGCGAGCGCACCACCAGTCCGGCCCGCCGACGGGCACCGGTCAGGGCTCGGGACGCGGTCGTCGTCATCACCGGCATGTCGGACACCACCTCGGGGGTCGCTCGTGACCGTCACCCTACCCCCGGCCCACGACCGTCGTGTCGCCCCGCAGCGCTCACCCGGCGCGCGCCGAACGGCGGAGCACCGCCGTGAGAGCCACCACGACCACGAGTGCGCTGGCGCCCATCACGGCGAGCATGGGCAGGGCGGAGTGCGGGCCGGAGAACCCTGTGAGCGGCGCGACGAGCGCCGCCAGGCTGAACTGCGCCGCGCCGAGCAGCGCGGATCCGGACCCCGAGTGCCCCCGGGTCGCCTGCATGGACAGGGCTGCCGCGTTGGGCAGGATCGCCCCGATCGACAGGGTCAGCAGGATGAAGCCCACGGTGACCGGTCCCAGCCCCAGGGTGCCGGCGGGGGACAGGGCGACGACGACGACGAGCACCGCGATCGCCGTGAGCATGCCGACCACCCCGGTGGCGAGGATCCTCTCCGGTGCGAACCTGCCGACCAGGCGTGCCCCGGCCAGGTTCGAGGCGAGGATGCCGAGGGCGTTGACGGTGAACGCCACCGAGTACGCGGTGGGGGAGAGTCCGACCATGTCCTGGTAGATGAACGGGCTCGCGGAGATGTACGCGAAGAGCACACCGAACGTGAACACGAACACCGACACCCGGGCCACGAACGGCCCGGAGGTGGCCACGAAACGCATGTCGCCCAGGGTGGACATGACGCCGCCGGTACGGCGGA
>NZ_JAALEF010000451.1:1549-12870 GCF_014145245.1 Dietzia sp. B44
GACCGCCGCGACCACGCCGATCGCGGTGACCACCGACAGTCCGGCCAACAGCCAGAACACGCCCCGCCAGCCGCCGAACGGGACCACGGCACCGCCGACGAGCGGGGCGATCACCGGCGCCACCGACTGGAGGGCCATGAGGGTCGCGAACGCCTTGGCGACACCGGCACCGCGGCCGACGTCCACCACCACGGCCTTGCTCAGGACGATCCCCGCCGCGCCGAAGAACCCCTGGGCGACCCGTCCCAGCACCAGTACCCAGATCGACGGGGCCAGCGCACACACCACGGCCGCGACCGCGGTGCCCACCGAACCCAGGATCAACAGGGTGCGCCTGCCCACACGGTCCGAGAGCGGGCCGATCACGAGCTGCCCGGCGGCCAGCGAGACCATGAACGCGGTCAGGGTGAGCTGGGCGACCGAGGCGGAGACCCCGAACTCCCCGACGATGAGGGGAAGCGCGGGCAGGTAGGTGTCGGTCGCGAACGGCCCGATCGCACCGGCCAGGGCAAGGGGCAGCAGCACGGCGGCGGGTACGGTCCCCGGCAGCGTGGACGGGGGATCCGGCGCCTGGGCGCGGGGGAGGGTGGACTTCACGGGAGGACGATAGCCCCGCCGGAGAGGGCCGCGCGACGCCCCGATAACCCGCTTTCACCCCCGTTCCGACGCCCGACGCGCGGGCGAACCGTGCGGGTGACGGGCGAGTGCCGGTCAGTCGGTGCGGACCTCGGCGACCCCGTCGAGGTACGTGATGACCCCGCCCTCGAAGGTGGAGATCCATCCCCCGTCGGTGGTGGCCTCGTCCGCGGTGGGGAAACCCAGCTCGCCCGCGGGCCCGCCCGCGTCCAGGTAGGCGGCGAGGATCTCGCCCTGCACCACGAAGGCGCGCCCTGCGGGGGTGAGGACGATCGCCCCGCGTTCGAACTCGGTGATCGAGCCGCCCTCTACATCGGTGGCGGGTCCGGCCGCCCGGCCCAGTTCGCCCGCCTCGCCGCCGAGGTCGTTCCAGCGGTCCGCCACGGGTGCCGGGACCTCGACCGTCGAATCGGCGGGCCCGGGGACGGGGGCCGAGGTCGTCGTGGACATCACCTCCGAGGTGGTCGGTGACACCCCGGTCGCCTCGTCCCGGCCCGATTCGCCGTCCGTCCCACAGGCGGAGAGCCCGGCGGTGGCGGCCGCGGCGACCGTGACTGAGGCGAGGGTACGCGTGATCCTGTTCATGCACGTAGATCCTAGTCGCGGCCAGACCGGCGCCGAACGTCGTTGCCGGATCGCGACACTCCAGGGTGTTCCGCGGGGGCCGCGGTCGGGGGACACTGGATCCGGGCCACGCCCGTCGGGGCGGGAGGAGGGGGCGACATGTCGAGGTTCGTCACGTGTCTGTGGATGGACGGGCAGGCCGAGGAGGCCGCGGAGTTCTACTGCTCGGTCTTCCCGAACTCGCGCGTCATCTCGGTCGACGAGTCCCCGGTCGACACGCCGGGGCCGAAGGCCGGCGAGGTCCTGACAGTGGAGTTCGAGCTCGACGGTCGGGCCTTCCTCGCCCTCAACGGGGGTCCGGGGGTCGAGTACACCGATGCGATCTCGCTGGAGATCAGGTGCGCCGACCAGGCCGAGATCGACCACTACTGGGACGGCCTGCTGGCCGGCGGGGGCCGGGAGGTGCAGTGCGGCTGGCTCATCGACCGTTACGGCGTGCGCTGGCAGGTCGCACCGGAGTCGTTGTACGAGCTGTGGCGCTCGGGGGACCAGGCGGCCACCGCACGGGCCTTCACGGTGATGATGGACATGGTCAGACTCGACGTGGCCGCACTGGAGGCCGCTGCCCGGGGAGTCTCGTGACGCCACCCCCCGGGCGGTCACCCATGCAGGTCACATAGCCCGCGCGTGTGTGGCCCCCGCAGGTCACAGGCCCGCACAGGTCACAGACCCGGGCGCTTGCCCACCGTCAGCGTGACCTCGCCGGTGTGGGCGAAGAAGTCCTCGCCCTTGTCGTCGACCACGATGAACGCGGGGAAGTCCTCCACGTCGATCTTCCACACCGCCTCCATGCCGAGTTCCTCGTACTCGATCACCTCGACGTGCTTGATGCAGTCCTGGGCCAGCCGCGCGGCGGGGCCTCCGATCGAGCCGAGGTAGAAGCCGCCGTGGGTGGCGCAGGCATCGGTGACCTGCTTCGAGCGGTTGCCCTTGGCCAGCATGACCATCGAGCCGCCCGCGGCCTGGAACTGCTCGACGTACGAGTCCATGCGGCCGGCGGTGGTGGGGCCGAACGATCCCGACGGCATCCCCTCGGGGGTCTTGGCGGGTCCCGCGTAGTAGACCGGGTGATCCTTGAGGTACTGCGGCATCTCCTCGCCGGCGTCGAGCCGCTCCTTGATCTTGGAGTGGGCGATGTCGCGGGCCACCACCAGGGGACCGGTGAGGGACAGACGGGTCTTGACCGGGTGCTTGCTCAGCTCGGCGAGGATCTCCGCCATGGGCTTGTTGAGGTCGATCCTCACCGCGGCGCCCTTGCCGGTCCCGGACACGCCGTGCGTCGCGGCGTCCAGTTCGGCGTCGGTGGTGGCGGGCAGGAAACGGCCGGGATCGAACTCGAGCTGCTCGAGGAACACGCCCTCCGGGGTGATCTTGGCCTTGGCCTGACGATCGGCGCTGCAGGAGACGGCGATCGCGACGGGGAGTGACGCCCCGTGGCGGGGGAGGCGCACCACGCGGACGTCGTGGCAGAAGTACTTACCGCCGAACTGCGCGCCGATCCCGATCTGCTGGGTCAGCTCGAAGACCTTCTCCTCCAGCTCCACGTCGCGGAATCCGCGGCCCGACATGGCCCCCTCGCGGGGGAGCTCGTCCAGGTAGTGCGCCGAGGCGAGCTTGGCCGTCTTGACCGCGAACTCGGCGGAGGTGCCGCCGACCACGATCGCCAGGTGGTAGGGCGGGCAGGCCGCGGTGCCGATCGAGCGGATCTTCTCCTCGATGAACTGCATCATCCGCTCGGGATTGAGGATCGCCTTGGTCTCCTGGTACAGGAAGGACTTGTTGGCCGAGCCGCCGCCCTTGGCCATGAACAGGAACTTGTAGCTGTTCTCGTGGCCGGGCGTGGTGTCGGCGCCGATCTCGATCTGGGCCGGGAGGTTGTTGCCGGTGTTCTTCTCGTCCCACATGGTGAGGGGGGCGTTCTGCGAGTAGCGCAGGTTGAGGCGGGTGAACGCGTCGTAGACGCCGCGGGCGACCGCCCGCTCGTCGGGCCCGGGGGTGAGCACGTGCTGGCCGCGCTCGCCCTTGACGATCGCGGTGCCGGTGTCCTGGCACATCGGCAGCACCCCGCCGGCGGCGATGTTGGCGTTCTTGAGCAGGTCGAGTGCGACGAACTTGTCGTTGTCGCTGGCCTCGGGGTCGTCGAGGATCTTGGCCACCTGCGCCAGGTGGTCCGGGCGCAGGTAGTGGGAGATGTCGTGCATCGCCGTCTCGGTGAGCAGCCGGATCGCCTCGGGGTCCACACGCAGGAAGGTGGTGCCGTCCGGGCCGTCCACCGTGGAGACGCCCTCGGTGGTCAGGAGGCGGTAGTCGGTGGTGTCCGCACCGACCGGGAGGAGGTCCTCATAGACGAACTCGGGCATCGACGCTCCTGGATCTTCGAGGGGGGTAAAACTTCCGTCCAGGATAATCGTCCGATTGCGCAGGTCAGAATCGGGTGTCCAGCAGGGGGACGAAGCGGTATCCGCCGTGGTCGGTGACCTCCACCTTCCCGCCGGTGCGCCGCACCCGGTGCATCACGTCGCGCCAGGGAGCGACCATCACGCCGTCGTCGTCCAGCTGGTCCACGAGTTCCTGCGGCAGGGCCCGGCCCATCGCCGAGACGAGGATCCGGTCGAAGGGGCCGTACTCCGGCAGGCCCAGCACGCCGGGCCGGGCCTGGTGTACCCGCACCCAGGGCTGGGTGAGGGCCGCGCGTGACCTCTCGACCAGCTCCGGAACCAGCTCGACCGCGTACACGGCGGACCCCGGTCCGCCCAGTTCGCCGAGGATCGCCGATGTCCAGCCGCTGCCGGAGCCGACGTCGAGGACCCGCATCCCGGGGAACGGTTCGAGGAGGGTCATCATGTCCGCCACGGTGGAGGGTTGCGAGTTCGTCTGCCCGTGGCCGATCGGCAGCGGAGCGTCGCGGCGGTGGTCGCCCGCGACCTCAGGGGGGAGGAACCGTCGCCGGTCCTGGGCGCGCATCGACCTCCGGACCTCCGCGGTGGGCATGCCGGGCCTCCTTCGCGACGGGATTCCGATGGCGTGATCGTACTCGCGCCGGGGTCCCGTGGCCACGGGAGCGGGCCGGTCGGCGCGAGGTCCCCACCACCCGCTTCTGAGGGAAGGCACACCTTGGTTTTGCCCCTGCGTACACGGCGTGGTTAAGGTGAGCCTAACCTACTGACTTAAGCCCCTGGAGACACTGTGAACCGATTCCCCACGATCGTCGCCGCGGCAGCCGCCCTCGCCCTGACCGGCGGCGCGCTCACTGCCTGCGGAAGCTCCGACGCGCAGTCCACCGGCACCGACGGTGAGGGGCCCGCGCGGGTCGTCCTCACCAGCCACGCCGCTGCCGACACGCTCGACGAGCTGGATCTCGAGGACCGGGTGGTGGGCCTGACCAAGACCGGGGTGTTCCCGGACGCGCTCGACACCTATGCGAGCGATGAGTACACGGACGTCGGCAGCCTCAAGGAGCCGAAGATGGACGTCATCGCCGAGCTCGGCCCCGATCTGATCCTGTTCGGTGCGCGCACGGAGGCGATGGAGCCCGAGTTCGCCAAGATCTCGGACCAGGTGATCGCCGGTGATCCCGACACCTCCGACACGGTCGCGTCCAACCGCGCCAAGGTGGAGGAGATCGCCGCCCTGTTCGGTGCCGAGGACAAGGCGGCGGAGCAGCTCGCCGAGATCGACGAGAGGGTCGCCGAGACGCGTGCCAAGGCCGAGGACGCCGGAACGGCACTGGTGCTCATGACCTCGGGCGGCAAGGTCACGGCCTACGGCCCCGGGACCCGGTTCGACATCATCTTCAACGAACTCGGAATGGAGTCGGCCGGTGACGTCGCCGCCGAGGGCAGGCACGGCGCACCGCTCAGCTGGGAGCAGATCGCCGAGCTCGACCCCGATCACGTCTTCGTGATCGATCGGGACGCCGCGATCGGTGCCGAGGGTGAGGCGGCCACCGCGCTGCTGGACAACCCCCTGTTCAACCGGACCTCCGCCGCGACCAACGGCAACGTCCACATGCTCGACGGACAGAACTGGTATCTCATCGGCGGCGGGCTCGGCGTCCTGGACGCCATGATCGGCGAGATCGACTCGGCAGTCTCCTGACCGCGGGGAGCACCCGGTCGTGACCACCACCCTGTCGGAGAACCGGCGTCGGCAACGAACGCCGTGGCCGGTTCTCGGCGTGGCCGCACTACTGGTGGCACTGGTCGCGAGCGTGTTCGTCGGCGCGGCCGACATCACCGTCTGGGAGGTCCTCACCGGTGGCCTCACCGAGGCGCACCGTAGCTACCTGGTCGAGGCCCGGCTGCCCCGGACCGCGGCGGCAGCGCTGGCCGGGGCGTCCCTGGCGGTCGCGGGACTGCTCATGCAGCTGCTCACCCGCAACCGCTTCGTGGAGCCCTCCACCGCCGGGACGGTCGAGTCCGCCGGATTGGGCCTGGTCGTGGTGGCGATCCTCGCCCCGGGCGCCCCGATCGTGGCGAAGATGCTCGTGGCGATGGTGTTCGCCCTCGCGGGTACCGCGCTGTTCCTCGCGTGCATCCGTCGCGTCGCGGTCTCCGACTCCTTCATCGTGCCGCTCATCGGCATCATGCTGGGCTCCGTGGTGGGGGCGGTGGCGGCGTTCCTGGCACTGTCCCGCGACCTGCTCCAGATGCTCAACGCCTGGATGCTCGCCGACTTCTCCGCGGTTCTCGCCGGGCGGTACGAACTGCTCTGGCTGGTGGCCGTCCTCGGGGTGATCGCCTACATCACGGCGGACAGGTTCACCGTGGCCGGGCTGGGGGAGGACGTCGCCACGGGCCTCGGTGTGGATCACCGCACGGTCGTCGCCCTGGGAATGTCCATCGTGGCGGCCGTCGCCGCCGTCGTCGTCGTCACCGTGGGCGCCCTCCCGCTGCTCGGACTCGTGGTTCCCAACGTCGTCTCCAGACTCGTCGGCGACGACGCGCGCCGCGGCCTGCCGCTCGTGGCGCTCCTCGGCGCGGTCACCGTCCTCGTCTGCGACATGGTCGGACGGTCGCTCCCGGGCATCCTCGCCGGTGGCTCGACCGGTGCGGGTGAGATCCCCGTGGGGACGCTGGTGGGGATCATCGGCGGGGCCGTATTCCTGGCGATGATGCTGCGGGCGGTGCGCAATGGTTGATACCCCTACCGCGGAGCGCCTGCCGCAGCAGCTCCGGCGTGGGCGGACACGGACCGAGTCCGACCGACGACGCCGGTGGCTGGTCACCCTGGTCTGCGCCGCCGTCGCGGTCGGGGCGCTGGCCGCACTCGTCCTGACCGGCCTCCCGGAGACCGTGGGCTCCAGGGCGTGGCACTACTCGCTGGACCGGTTGTCCCGCCATGCCGTGGCGATCGTCCTGGTGGCCGTGGCCGTGGGCGTGTCGACGGTGTTGTTCCAGACCGTCACCGGGAACCGGATCCTCACCCCGGCACTCATGGGCTTCGACTCGCTGTACCTGCTCGTCCAGACGATGCTCGTGTTCTTCGTGGTCCCGCGTCCCGAGGCCCTCGCCGGCGGCCTCATCAGCGGCGGCCTCTCCGGATTCCTGGGGCAGACGGCGATCATGGTCGTGGCCTCGACCGCGCTCTACCTCTGGCTGCTCGGTGGGCGGAGGACCGACATCCACCTGCTGTTGCTGGTCGGCGTGGTGTTCGGGGTGTTCTTCCGCTCGATCTCCTCGTTCTTCCAACGCCTGCTCGACCCGGCCGCCTACCTGCGGGTCCAGGACGCCATGTTCGCCAGCTTCCGGGGTGTGCAGCCGGACGTCCTGGTCGCGTGCGGACTCATCGTCGCCGCCTGCCTGGGTGTGGTCGTGCTGCTCGGCCGCAGGCTGGATGTGATGCTCCTCGGCCGTGACCCGGCGGTCGCCCTGGGCGTGAACCACCGCCGGGTGACGATCGTCGTGCTGGTGGTGGTCTCGTTCCTCGTCTCCGCGTCGACGGCGCTGATCGGCCCGGTGATGTTCTTCGGGCTCATCGTCGCCAACGCCGCCTACGCGCTCCTCGGGACCACCCTCCACCGCTTCACGCTGCCCGTCGCCTCGCTGCTCGGCGTGGTCGCGCTGGCCGGTGGGGAGTTGGTGCTCGGCGCCCTGGGCGTCGAGTCCGCGTTGAGCATCGTCATCGAGTTCGTCGGTGGCCTGCTGTTCCTCTTCCTGCTCCTGACCAACCGCGCACGCTGACGAAAGAAGCAGATCATGTCCCTCCTCCCGTTCCGTCGCCGCGGTGACCGGACCAGCGCGACCCCGTGGCCGGCCGAGCGCCCGACCGGGGACGGTATCGAGGCGAACTCGGTGTGCGCGTCATACGGCGAGACACAGGTCCTCCGCGACGTCACCGCGTGCGTCGCCCAGGGCGGCGTCACCTCGTTGATCGGACCCAACGGCGCCGGCAAGTCCACGCTGCTGGGGGTCATGAGCCGACTCCAGGGAGCCGACTCCGGACACGTCCTGGTCGACGGGGTCGATGTGTCCGTGAACGGTGGCCGCGAGCTCGCGCGACGCCTCGCGGTACTGCGTCAGGAGAACGCCGTCTCCATACGCCTGACGGTCCGCGAACTCGTGGCCTTCGGCAGGTTCCCGCACAACGGTGGTCGACCCACCCCCGGGGACGAGGAGCACGTCGGGTACGCCCTGGCGGCGATGGAGCTCGAGGGCCTGGCCGACCGGTACCTCGACGAGCTCTCCGGCGGCCAGCGCCAGCGTGCCCACATCGCCATGGTTCTCGCGCAGGACACGGACTACGTCCTGCTCGACGAGCCCCTCAACAACCTCGACCTGCGTCACGCCACCTCGATCATGCGGTTGCTGCGCCGGACCGCCGCGGAGCGGGACAAGACCGTCGTCCTGGTGATCCACGACATCAACATCGCCGCCGCCTACTCGGACCGGATCATCGCCATGAAGGACGGGGCGATCGTCGCCGACGGCACGCCGGCGCAGATCATGCGGACCGACGTCCTGCGGCTGGTGTACGACATGGACATGCAGGTCGCCGAGGTCGCGGGGCGATACGTGGCGCTGTACTTCGACGGCGAGGACGAGCCGGAGGACATCGGCGCGGTCCTGTCCACCGCCTGACCGGCTCTCCCGGCATGGTCCACGGCGCTAGTGTCGGGGACATGCGTTTCGGACTCTTCCTGCCCCAGGGTTGGCGGCTCGACCTGGTCGACGTGCCCCCCGCCCGCCACTGGCCGGTCATCACCGACCTCGCCACCCGTGCCGACGCGGGCCCGTGGGAGTCGGTGTGGGTGTACGACCACATGCACACCGCACCGCTCACCACCGCGGAGGCCACCCACGAGGCCTGGAGTCTGATGTCCGCCCTCGGTGCGGTGACCTCCCGGGTGCGGCTGGGTCAGATGTGCACGTGTCTCGGGTACCGCAACCCCGCGCTGCTGGCGAAGATGGCGTCGACCGTGGACCACATCTCCGGCGGGCGCGTCGAGATGGGGATCGGGGCCGGCTGGTACGAGCACGAGTGGCGGGCCTACGGCTACGGGTTCCCCTCCGCCGGGGAGCGGATCGCCATGCTCGACGAGGGGGTGCGGATCATGGCCAAGGCCTGGGCCGACGGCATCGTCTCGCTCGAGGGTGACCACTTCCGGGTCGACGGTGCCATCGTGCAACCGCGGCCCCTGCAGGAGGGTGGCATCCCGATGTGGATCGCCGGCGGCGGCGAGCGGAAGACCCTCCGGATCGCCGCCCGCCACGCCGACTACACCAATTTCGACGGCAGCCCCGAGGGGTTCGCCCACAAGTCGGAGGTCCTGTTCGGGCACTGCGCGGATGTGGGCCGCGACCCCTCCGAGATCACCCGCACCGCCAACTACAACGTGGCGGTCGGGGAGACGGAGAAGGAGGTCGCCGACAGGCTCGCGTTCCTCCGTGACCGGATGGCCCGCCACGTGGGGGCGGACGAGGCGGACCGGCAGCTCGGAGCGTACCGCGGCCTGCCCGCGGTGGGCACGCCCGAGCAGATCGTGGACAAGCTCCGCGAACTGGAGGGTCTGGGGATGACCTACGGGGTCTTCTACTTCCCCGAGATCGCCACCGACACCTCGGGACTCGAGTTGTTCGAGCGAGAGGTCATCCCGGCCCTGGCATGACCCGCCTGCCGGGCGGACGTCCCCACCATCCCCGACCACCGGAGTGCGACAGTGATCAAGGACATCCACTACGAGGAGCTGCCCGCCGAGGCGGTGCTCGAGCACGTCACGCCGGGGATGCACATCATCTCGCCGATCCAGAACGCGGCGCCCCCGGCGTTGCTGCGCGCTCTCGACGCGGGGGCCGAGGGGTTCTCCGGAGTCACCATCCACCACATGGACCCCTGGGAATCGCTGCCCTTCATGGAGGGTGCATACCCGGGCAGGCTCCGGCACGTGGACTACTTCCTCGGTCCCGGTTCGCGGAAGAACTTCCACGAGGGCAGGTGCGACCTCGTCCCGGTCGACTTCGCGCAGGTCCCGGCGACCCTGCGTGAGTTCAGCCCGCCCGGCCTCGCCGTGACCACGGTCTCCGAGATCGACGAGCACGGGTTCTTCTCGATGGGCACCAACGCGGACTACGTCGCGTCCTTCATCGGACAGGTTCCGTTTTTCGTCGAGGTCAACGCCAACATGCCCCGGACCTTCGGGCGCAACCACATCCACATCTCCCAGGTCGTGGGCGTGACGCGGAACGACGCCCCGATGATCTCGATCGAGCCGCCCGTGCCCGGCGAGATCGAGCACGCGATCGCCGACCACATCGCCGAGCGGGTGCCGGACGGGGCCTGTCTGCAACTGGGGGTCGGCAAGCTCCCCAACGCGGTGCTGTCGCGGCTCACCGCGCACGAGAACCTGGGGATCCACACCGAGGCGCTGTCGGACGGCGTGATGGACCTCGTGGACGCCGGCGTCATCGACGGATCACGGAAGACCGGCCGGCCGTTCAAGCACGTCACCACCTTCGCGGTGGGGTCGCAGAAGCTCATGGACTGGCTGCACAACAACCCGTCGGTCGCCATGCTCCCGGTGGACATCGTCAACGACCCGCGCGTGATCGGTCAGGAGCACAATCTCCATTCGGTCAACGCCACGAGCGAGGTCGACCTCTACGGGCAGGCGGCATCGGAGACGATCGGTGGACGGTACTGGTCCGGAGCCGGTGGTCAGGCGGACTTCGCGAGGGGCTGCAGGTTCTCACCCGGTGGCCACGGGTTCATCGTCACCCCGTCCCAGACCTCCGGCGGTATCAGCCGGATCACGCTCTCGTTGACGCCCGGGAGCCCGGTGACCACCCACAAGAACATCATCGAGAACGTCGTGACCGAGTACGGGATCGCGACGCTCAGGGGTCGGTCGGTGTCCGACCGCGCCGCCGCACTGATCGCGATCGCCCACCCGGACCACCGCGAGCGGCTGAGTCGGGAGGCCCGCGACGCCGGGCTGTTGCCGCGGACCGTGCACTAGGGCCGGATCCCCGACGGCCCACCGGCGCCACGTTCGCGGCGCCACGTTCGCGGCGTCCACGTGGGTCGACCGGTGGCAGGGGGCCCGGAGGGGGGTTACGTTTCCGGTGGAATGTGACCCCTGACATCGGAGGAAATCATGGACCCCATCATCTGGATCGTCATCGGGGTGGTCGCAGTGGTCGTGGTCATCGCGTTGATCGCGTTGGCCGCGAGGAACAGCAACAGGAAGAAGCTCGGCGAGGCGGCCGAACTGCGTAAGGACGCCCGGGAGCGGGAGCAGCAGCTGGAGCGTCAGCACTCCGTGGCCCGTGAGCAGGAGCACCGCGCGGGTGCGGCGGAGCAGGAGGCCAAGGCCAAGGCCGCGGAGGCGGATCGCCTGCGGTCGGAGGCCGAGCAGCACCGTTCGGTCGTCGACGAGCAGCGTCAGGACGTGCGCCGCATGGAGCAGCACGCGGACAAGCTCGATCCCAAACACCGCGCAGACGCTCCCGGCCGCACCGATGCCCCGGGCCACGCCGATGCGCCCGGCCGGACCGGTGACCGCAACCCGGTGACGGACGAGTCCGGTCGGTCCGACGTGCGCGGCGGCGCCTCCACGGCCGGCG
>NZ_JAALEF010000452.1:0-1146 GCF_014145245.1 Dietzia sp. B44
GGACGCCCTCGCCCGGTCCCGCGCCGCGGCGGCCGGGCTGGCCTCCCTAGGCGTGGCGTCGGTGGTGGTGGACTGCGAGAGCGGCCGGTTCCGCATGGGCCTGGCCTCCGAGCTCGCCACGCACCTGGGCGCCGAGCACATCCCGCTGGGCGAGGTGACGGCCGAGGGACTGACCCACACCGTCCGCACCCACACGGCCCCTGACCGCCGCACCACGGCGCTGACAGAGGGAGAGGTGGCCTGATGCCGCAGGGACAACCGGCCCGCGTGCCCGACGACGGGCTGAGCACCCGGCAACGCCGCAACAAGCCCCTGATCATGGTCCACACCGGGCCCGGCAAGGGGAAGTCCACGGCCGCGTTCGGCCTGGCCATGCGTGCCTGGAACCAGGGGTGGGACATCGGGGTGTTCCAGTTCGTCAAGTCCGCCAAGTGGCGCATCGGCGAGCAGACGGTCATGGAGCGGCTCGCCCGCCTGCACGCCGAGACCGGTGAGGGCGGGCCCGTGGAGTGGCACAAGATGGGCTCGGGCTGGTCGTGGTCGCGCAAGGACGGCACCGAGGAGGACCACGCCGCGGACGCCGCCGAGGGCTGGGCGGAGATCAAGCGCCGGCTCGCCGACGAGCGGCACGACCTCTACCTGCTCGACGAGTTCACCTACCCGATGAAGTGGGGCTGGGTGGACGTCGAGGACGTGGTGGAGACGCTGACCTCGCGGCCCGGCCGCCAGCACGTGGTGATCACCGGCCGCGACGCCGACCCCCGACTGGTCGCAGCCGCAGACCTGGTCACCGAGATGACCAAGGTCAAACACCCGATGGACGCCGGCCAGAAGGGTCAGAGGGGGATCGAGTGGTGACCGGATCGCGCACCGACCTGCCCCGGCTCGTGGTGGCCGCTCCGGCGTCGGGTCACGGCAAGACCACCGTCGCCACCGGGCTCATGGCGGCCCTGCGGCGCAGGGGCCTGACGGTCTCGGGCCACAAGGTCGGCCCCGACTACATCGACCCGGGCTACCACGAGCTCGCGACGGGGCGGCCGGGCCGCAACCTCGACCCGCACCTGGTCGGCGAGCACAGAATCGTGCCCCTCCTGCTACACGGCGCGCAGGCCGCGCCGCGGCCGGCCGACGTCGCGGTGATCGAGG
>NZ_JAALEF010000453.1:0-2292 GCF_014145245.1 Dietzia sp. B44
CCCGCGCCCCCGGCCCCTGCGCCCGTCGCGCCCGTCGCGCCCGCCGTGGCGATCGCGTCGGCGGTAGCTGTGGTCGGGGTGGCCTACGGTTCGATGGCGTCAGCCGCAGGCCTTCCCTCGTGGTTGGTCGTCCTCGCCGCCGTCCTCGTGCTCGGCGCATCCTCCGAGCTGGTGTTCGTCGGCGTGATCGCGTCGGGCGGCCTGCCCTGGATCGCGGTCTGCGCAGCGCTCCTGGTGAATCTCCGGAACGGTGTCTACGGCTTCTCCGCATCGGCGTTTCTGCCCGGGCGGCGCGTCCCCCGACTGTTCTCGGCACACCTGGTCAACGACGAGAGCGTCGCCTTCGCCCTGGCCCAGCCGCACCCGGCGCGACGCCTCCCCGCGTTCCGCGTGGTCGGGGTCGCCATCCTGATCGCGTGGCCCCTCGGCGCGGCGATCGGCGTCCTCCTCGGATACGTCCTGCCCAACCCCAGCCGTCTCGGACTGGATGCGGCGTTCCCCGCGGTCTTCGTCGCGATCCTCCTCGCCAGCGTCACCCGTCGCACCGCTGTCCCCGCCGCTGCAGGAGCGACCCTCGCCGCGGCCGCCACCCCGTTCGTGGCCGCCGGAGTGGCCCCCGTCCTGGGACTGATCGGCCTGCTCACGGCTGTGCGGAAGCGGGGACACCGTGTCTGACGTGACTCTTGTCCTCGCGGTGCTCGCCCTCGCCGCCGGCACCTACGCCGTGAGACTGGGTGGGGTCCATTTCGGAGGCTCGCGCCTCTCCCTGCGCCTCCAGCACTGGGGCGATCCCGCGGTGATCGTGCTGATCGCCGGTGTCGCCGCTACCGCGACCCTCTTCGACGGGCAGTCGTTCGCCGGGTGGGCTCGCGTCGCCGGCGTAACCACGGCTGCCGTCCTGGCGGCGATGCGGGTGCCGCTGGTCGTGGTGGTCGTCGCAGCCGCCGGGGTGGCCGCCTCCGCGAGAGCGCTGGGTATCGACTAGACCGGCACACCTCGTCGTCGTCCTCTCGCTCGCACCCGCGGCCGGCGAGCACTGTCGATCCGACCGCTCCGAACCGCCCCCGCCGATCCGCTCCCGGGGCGCCGGCAGCGTCCTATGGTTCGAGTACCCCTCGCGCACTCCCCTCCAGAAGGACTCCGCCATGACAACGCAGACCATCAACGTCCCTCACCTGGGCGGATCGACCATCGGCTACTCGTTCGCCCGGCAGTACGACCCCGCCCTGCCCACGCTGGTGATGATCAACTCGTTCACCACCTCGGTCGAGCTGTACCGGCCGCAGTTCGCCAACGAGGAGCTCGCCTCGCGGATGAACCTGTTGGCGATCGAGCCCTACGGCCACGGGGAGACCCGCGCCCGGTACCGGCACTTCACCTACTGGGACAGCGCGATCGCCAACCTGCAGGTGCTCGACGCCCTGGGGATCTCCAAGGCGTTCGCGCTCGGTACGTCCCAGGGCGGATGGATCGCCACGCGCATGGCGCTGCTCAATCCCGGCACCGTCGAGGGCATCGTCATCTGCGGCACCTCCATGGACTACGAGAGCCCGGCCAGTATGGAACGCGGCTGCTGGAACGGCTCCGAGTTCTGCAGCCCCGCCATCGAGGCGCTCGCCGAGCCCGTCGGCGAGGACTGGGTGGTGGACGACGACTTCGTGGTGGCGGTACTCGGTGCCGGCCTCGGCGAGAACGTCTCCGACGCCGAGCGTGACTTCTGGATCCAGAC
Organism: Dietzia sp. B44; assembly: GCF_014145245.1. NCBI lineage: Bacteria > Bacillati > Actinomycetota > Actinomycetes > Mycobacteriales > Dietziaceae > Dietzia > Dietzia sp. B44. The sequence goes on from NZ_JAALEF010000453.1 coordinate 1,730, forward strand.
CTATCGCATTAACTATCGACGAGACGAGGGTCGGCGGCGCCTGCGCACCAGCTCCATCAACCTCCGCGACCGCGACGGCCTGGAGGCACGGTTGAGCGACGTGCACTGCCCTGTGCTCTGGCTGCAGGGCACCGCCGACCAGGTGTACTCGGTGGCCAACGCCGAAGACGGCATCGCCCGGTTCACCGGCTCCCTGTCCGCCACGCTGCAGATCGTCGAGGGCGGCCAGCACTTCCTCACCGCCTCCGACCCCGAGGTCGCGGACGCCGCCACCCTCGCCTTTGTGGAGCAGTGGTCCTGAGGCCGGTCCGACCGGCACGACAGGGCGGGACGCTGCCCGGCCGGCGCCACCGCTCTCTGCTCGATCCAGCCGCGCGGGTAGATTCCGTCAGCGCATTCGTCGTCGTCCCTCAGGCCCGCACCCGCGGCAACAGCACCCGGAACGTCGCACCCCGGCCGGCGGCGGTCTCCACGCCGACCGACCCGCCGTGCGCCTCCACCAGCGACCGCACGATCGCCAGCCCGAGCCCGCTCCCCCCGGTCGCGCTGGTCCGGGAGGTGTC
>NZ_JAALEF010000454.1:0-5439 GCF_014145245.1 Dietzia sp. B44
CGTCCGCTGTCGGTGTCCCCGCCGGGTCCCCGGATCCCAGGGTGGCCCGGATCGCGGCCGCCACCCCGGGGCCGATCCCGGGGACCCCACAGAGGTCGTCGATCCCGGCCGCCCGGAGCGCGGACACGGTGGGGAACGTCTCCAGCAGTGCGGCGCGGCGTGCGGGCCCGAGACCGGGCACCTCGTCGAGGACCGACGTCGTCATCCGTTTTGACCTGGCCCCCCGGTGCGCGCGGATCGCGAAGCGGTGTGCCTCGTCGCGCAGACGCTGGAGGAGGAACAGACCCTCGCCGTGCCGCGGGAAGATGACCGGGTACTCCTCCCCGGGCAACCAGATCTCCTCGAGTCGCTTGGCGATCCCGATCACCGGGACGTCGGTGACGCCGAGCTCGGACAGGACCTCGGCGGCGGCCTCCACCTGGGGCCGACCGCCGTCCACCACGAAGAGCTGGGGAGGGTAGGCGAATCGGCGGGTCGGAGTGGACCTGCCCGCCCCCGCATCGTCGGGCTCGGCCCGGTCGTCGACGGGGCCGTCGGTGTCATCCGGGGTCACCGCCGGCTCCTCGTGGTACCGCCGGAACCGTCGGCGGGTCACCTCGGCGATGCTCGCGACGTCGTCGGAGTGACCGTCGCCGGCCGCCTCGCGGATCCGGTAGAGGCGGTAGTCGCTCTTGCGGGGCAGCCCGTCCTCGAACACCACCAGTGAGGCCATGACGTCGGTGCCCTGGGTGTGCGAGATGTCCACGCACTCGATCCGGAGGGGGGCCGTGTCGAGCTCCAGGGTCTCCTGGATCTCCTGCAGCGCGGCCGACCGTGCGGTCAGGTCACCGCTGCGGCGCAGTTTGTGCTGGGTCAGGGCCTCCACCGCGTTGCGTCGGACGGTCTCGGCCAGCGAGCGCTTGTCGCCGCGCCGGGGGATCCGCAGCGACACACGGGATCCGCGCAGGGTGGAGAGCCAGTCGGCGAGCTCGTCGGCGTCCTCCGGGAGGGCCGGTACCAACACCTCCCGTGGCACCGCGGCGGCGAGATCGGCGCCCGAGTCGGCGGCCCCGGCCAGGTCGGCCTCCCCTCCGTAGAACTGGGCGAGGTAGTCCGAGACGACACCGGGGACCGCGAGCGCCGGGTCGAACCGGCCGTCGGCGTCCACCCCGTGTGCGTGCTCGACCACCCATCCGCGCTGGCCACGGATGCGCCCGTTGCGGACGTGGAAGACCTGGACGGAGACCTCCAGCTCGTCGGCCTCGACGCCCACGACGTCGGCGTCGGTACCGTCGCCCAGGACCACGGCCTGCTTCTCCATGGCCCGCCTCATCGCGCCGAGATCGTCCCGCAGCCGGGCCGCGCGCTCGAAATCCAGGTCCTCGGACGCCTCGAGCATCCGCTTCTCGATCCGCTTCATGATGACGTCGGTCCGGCCGGCGAGGAAGTCGCAGAGTTCGTCGACTATCTCGCGGTGCTCGTCCGCGGTCACCCGACCGATACACGGGGCGGCGCACTTGTCGATGTAGCCGAGCAGGCAGGGGCGGCCGAGCTGGGCCTGTCGTCGGAACACCCCGGCCGAACACGACCGCACCGGGAACACCCGTTGGAGTGTGTCGAGCGTGTCCCGGATCGCCCACGCGTGGGAATAGGGACCGAAGTAGCGGGTCCCGGCCCGGCGCGGCCCCCGGTAGACGAATGCGCGCGGGAACTCCTCCCCCACCGTCACCGCCAGGAGCGGGTAGGTCTTGTCATCCCGGTACCGCACGTTGAAGCGGGGGTCGTACTTCTTGATCCACGTGTACTCCAGTTGGAGCGCCTCCACCTCGGTGGAGACGACGGTCCACTGGACGCCCGCGGCGGCGGTGACCATCTGTCTGGTGCGCGGGTGGAGCAGGGTGAGGTCGGCGAAGTACGACCCGACCCGGCTGCGGAGGTTCTTGGCCTTGCCCACGTAGATGACGCGGCCCTGGGCGTCGCGGAACCGGTAGACCCCCGGTTCCGTCGGGATGGAACCGGGGGCTGGGCGGTAGGTGCGCGGGTCGGCCACGACGCCTCAGCGGTCGGCGACGGTCTCGGGGTCGGCGGCCGAGGGCTTGTACCGGCGGACCGTCTCCCGCATGGTGCCCATGGCGTCGACCGCGTCCTGACCGTCGACGGTGAGGATGGCCCAGACCCCGACGTGCTCGTACGCCGGCAGTTCGAGCCGCGGCCACATGCTCGATCGGGGGAACGTGATCCCCACGACGTCGTGCCAGTCCCAGAGCCGCGACCGCAGTGGTCCGCGGACCTCGACCCCCTGTTCGCCCACCCGCACCCTGATCCGGAGGAGGGTGAGCAGGACGCCGGCGAAGATCAGGCCGATCGCCACGAAGGCGAGCTGGTCGGCGAGCCCGATGGTGACCCCGGTGTCGTCGCGGACCAACACGACCGCCCAGACGACGTGGGCGAGGATGATGAGGATCGCCAGCGCGATCACGGCGATCCGGAGTCGCCGTGGGCGGTGTTCGAAGTCCCAGTGGGTCTGCCCCGGGCGCTCGAGATCAGAACGTCCGGTCATCGTCCGGCCCGCAGGTCGCGCAGGGTGACGGCCGCCCGCAGGGCGGCGGCGACCGCCTCCCCGCCCTTGTCCTCGGTGGCGCCCTCGTGCCCGTCACGGTCGCGGGCCTGGGCCTCGTTCTCGGTGGTGAGGACCCCGTGGGCGACCGGCGTGGCCTCGTCGAGCGCGATCCGGGTCAGGCCGTCGGTCACCGAGCCGCAGACGTAGTCGAAGTGCGGGGTCGAGCCCCGGATGACCACCCCGAGGGCCACCACGGCGTCGTGTGACCTGGCGAGTTCCTGGGCGACCACCGGGAGCTCCACGGCTCCCGTGACACGGGCGACGGTGACCACCGCCCCGGAGGTCTCGGCCACCGCGAGGGCCCGGTCCATCAGTTGCGCGCAGATCTCGTCGTGCCAGGTGGAGGCCACCACGCCCAGCCGCAGCCCGCGGGCGTCGGGGATCACCAATTCCGGCCTACCGGTGCCGCTCATCGCCGATCCTCTCCGTTGGTGTCCGGGTCGATCCCGTCGTCCAGGCCCTCGAGCAGGTGGCCCATCCGGTCCCGCTTGGTCCGCAGGTACCGGAGGTTCTCCGGGGTCACCGCGGTGGGCATGGGGACCCGCGCCACCACCTCGACCCCGCCGGCACGGAGGGCGTCGGCCTTGGCGGGGTTGTTGGTCATCAGCCGCACGCGCGTCACCCCGAGATCGCGCAGCATCTGCGCGGCCAGGCTGAAGTCCCTGGCATCGGCGGGCAGCCCGAGGTCGAGGTTCGCGTCCACCGTGTCGCGGCCGTCGTCCTGAAGCTGATAGGCGCGGAGCTTCTGCACCAGGCCGATCCCCCGGCCCTCGTGACCGCGCATGTAGAGGACCACCCCGCGCCCCTCCTCGCACACCGAGGCGACGGCCGCGTCCAGTTGCGGACCGCAATCGCAGCGCAGCGAGTGGAAGACGTCCCCGGTGAGGCACTCGGAGTGGATGCGGACCGACACGGGCTCGTCGCCCGAGATGTCGCCGGCGACCATGGCCACGTGCTCGACCCCCTGGAGGACGTCGCGGTACCCGTGGGCGGTCATCGTGCCGGCCGGGGTCGGGATGCGGGCGGCGGCCTCGTGGATCACCTGCACCTCGTGCGCCCGCCGCCAGTCCTGCAGGGCCTCGATCGTGATCAGCGCGAGCCCGTGCTCGTCGGCGAAGCGCCGCAGTTCCGGGGTCCGGGCCATGGTGGTCGGATCGTCCTCGGACACGATCTCGCAGATCACCCCGGCGGGCCGCAGGCCGGCCAGGCGGGCGAGGTCCACCGCGGATTCCGTGTGACCCGGCCGGGTGAGCACCCCGCCGGGACGCGCGCGCAGCGGCACCACGTGACCCGGGCGGGTGAAGTCCCCGGGGACGGCTTCGGTGGAGGCCAGCATCCGGGCGGTGCGGGCGCGGTCTGCGGCCGAGATCCCGGTCGAGACTCCGGTACGGGCGTCCACGGTCACCGTGTAGGCGGTGTCGTGCCGGTCCTCGTTGATCGCCCGCATCGGCGGCAGATCCAGGCGGAGGCAGTCCTCGGCCTCGAGCGCGACGCAGACGTACCCCGACGAGTAACGCACGAGGAAGCCCATGAGCTCGGGGGTCGCGAGCTCGGCGGCGAAGATCAGGTCGCCCTCGTTCTCCCGGTCCTCGCTGTCCACCACGACCACGGCTCGTCCCGCCGCGATGTCGGCGATGGCGCGGTCGATGCCGTCGAAGGTGGTCACTGCTGCGGGTTCTCCTCGGTACTCATCAAACCCGGGCGTCGGCCGCGGGCACGGCCACAAGTATGGCGCATCCGGTCACCGGGACCGGCCACCGCGTCCACCGAGGAGACGCTCCACGTACTTGGCCAGCACATCGACCTCGAGGTTGACCGCGTCCCCCGGGGTCAGGCGGCCGAGGATCGTGTCCTCCAGCGTGGTGGGGATGAGCGAGACCTCGAACCACGGTTCGGTCTGGTCGAGCGCACTGACCGCCGACACGGTGAGAGAGGTGCCCGACACCGTGATCGACCCCTTCTCCACCACGTAACGGGCCAGGTCCTGCGGCAACGAGATGCGCACCACGTGCCACTGGTCGTGCTCGGTCCTGCTGATCACCGCGCCGGTCCCGTCGACGTGCCCCTGGACGATGTGACCCCCGAACCGCGCGTCCGCCCGCATCGCCCGCTCCAGGTTCACCGGGTCCCCGGGGCTCAGCGCACCCAGGGCGGTGCGGTCCAGGGTCTCGGCCATGACGTCGGCGTCGAATCCCTCTCCGGCGGTGAACTCCGTGACGGTGAGGCAGACGCCGTTGACGGAGATCGACTCCCCGTGACGGGCGTCCGACGTGACGAGGGGTCCGCGGATCCGCAGTCGCGCGGAGTCCCCGACGGTCTCGACCGATTCCAGCGTGCCGAGTTCCTCGACGATTCCGGTGAACATCAGTGTGGTCCTCTCGTGGGTGTGGTCATGCGTGCCGAGTGATCCGCGCGGTCATCCGGTGGGTCTGGTCAGGCGGAGGTAGACGTCACGTCCCAGGGTCGCGGTCTCGCGCACGTCGAAGCCGTGGGCCCCGGCGAGCGTGTCGACCCCGGCACCCTCGACGGCGGACCGACCGTCTCCCAGCACGATCGGGGCGAGGTAGGCCTCGACCTCGTCGACGAGCCCGGCGGCGAGGAACGCCCCGGCCAGACGGGGGCCGCCCTCGACCAGGACGTGCTGGACATCGCCGAGCATCGAGAGTGCCTCCGCGGGATCGCGGGTGGCCAGGTGCCGGAACCGGCCGTCGGTGCCCCGGACGGCGGCGTCCGGGGGCACCGGTGCCAGTCCCATCACCGCCCGGAGCGGTTGCCGGTCTGTGGGTGTCCCGTCGTCCGACCTGGCGGTGAGCGACGGGTCGTCGGCGGCGCGGGTCCCC
>NZ_JAALEF010000455.1:0-5073 GCF_014145245.1 Dietzia sp. B44
GAACGGCGCCTACGCGCCGCGTTGGACGCGCGCGGGATCACGCCGGTCCCCGGGACGGGAGCCGACCACCTGGCCTCCGCGGCGGAACCCGACGGCGAGGGCGCCGTCACGGGAACCCACGTGCTGCACGCCTCGGACTCGGACGACGAGGTGCGGGCGGTCGTCCGGTTCGTCCGCTCGCGCCTGGCGGCCGGGATACCGGGGCACCGGATCGGCGTCTACTACCCATCGCCGGATCCCTACCTGCGACTGCTGCTCCGCGCGTTCGACGAGGCGGAGATCGTCGTCAACGGGCCCTCCGCCACCGATCTCGGCCGCACGCCCGCCGGCCGGTCCCTCACCCGGTTGCTCGGGATCAACCCGGACCTCATGCCGCGGGCCGAACTGCTCTCGATCGCGGCCGAGGGGGCGGTGACGATCCTGGACGACCACGGGGCCCCGGTCTCGTCGCGCCGCCTGGAGTTGCTCACCCGCACGCGTGTCCCCGTGATCGGCGGCGGTGATTGGGCCCGCCTGGCCGAGCACCTGGCCATCGAACCGGATCCGTCCGGGCCCCGGCCCGACGCGGTGTCCCTTTTCACCGGTGTCGAGTTCACCGACTCCGACCGGGCGGCCGCCGCGGCTCTGCTGCGCCTCGTCGATCAGGTCCGGTCCGCCCTCGCCGCCCTGGACTCCGCACGGTCCTGGTCCGAGGTCGCCGCGACGGTGAACTCCATGCTCACCTCGCTCTTCCGGCAGAGCCTCGACCGGGCGGCCGTGCAGGCCGCCGTCGGTTCGCTCGCCGACCTCGACACCATCTCTCCCGCGATCACCCGCGAGCGGATCGTCGGCGCCGTGACCACGCGGCTGGACTCCCTCGCCGACCGGGTCGGCGAGGAGGGAGCGGGCGTGAGCCTGGGCCCGATCGACGACGCGGTCGGCCGGGATCTCGACACGGTGTGCGTGGTGGGCATGGCCGAGGGCCTGCTACCCGTCCTCCACCGACCCGATCCGCTCCTGCCCGAGGGCGCGGTCGACCCCTCGGCATCCGAGCTGCTCGACGAGCGCTACCGGGTGCTCCAACTGGCACTGTCGGCGGGCTCGGCCCGACGCCTGTGCTCGTTCCCCCGCGGGTCGATGCGGGGTGGCGGACACCGCATCCCGTCGCGGTGGCTCCTGCCCACACTGTCGCGCCTCGCCGGTCGGCGGGTCCACGCCACCAGGTGGCAGGAGGCCCTGGAGGGGTGCCCCACCGTCACCGCCGTCCCCTCCTTCCTCGACGGCGTCCTCTCCCCGCCGTCCCTCCTGGGCCCCGATCCGGCCACCACCACCGAACTGCGCCTGCGCGAACTCGCGGCCGGCGGGTGGCGGGCGGGACCGGGGGCGCCGGAGCCGCTCCTGCGGGCCCACGAAATGCGCCGGGACCGGAGGCTCGGGGTCTTCTCACGGTTCACCGGGGACGTGTCCTCGGTGAACGACCTGGTGAACGTGCTCGACACACCGGTCTCACCCACCCGCCTGGAGGACTGGGCCCAGAGTCCCTACCTGTTCTTCCTCGGCACCGTCCTCCGAGTCCGTGTACTCGACGATCCGGCGGCGGACATCGAGATGGACCTGCGCGACTACGGCGACCTGGTCCACGCGATCCTGCAGCGATACGTGTCCGCTCGACTCGAGCTGGGGGCCGGTCCGGACCGGGACCTGCTCATGCGTGCGCTCCGGGACGAGTGCGAGAAGGCCGTCACCGGGGCCCCCGGGTTGCTCGCCCCGCTGTGGCGCCGGCGGCAGATGCTCCTGGCCGCCGAGCTCGGCCGGTGGTTCGAGGAGGACAGCGCCGATGCCGACGCGGGCTGGCGGCCCACCGCCACCGAACTCGGATTCGGACGCGAGGTCCCCGGGGGACCGACGGTCCGGATCCCGTTCGAGGTGACCACCTCCCGCGGACCGGAGACCCTGCTCCTGGCCGGATCGATCGACCGACTCGACGTCCGGGGCGGCACACAACGCGTCACCGACTACAAGACCGGGAAGCCTCCCGGGTCGGAGCAACGCCCGAGCGAGGAGGACCCCACCGTGTCCGGCACCCGGTTCCAGCTCCCCCTCTACGCCGCGGCCGCCGCCACCGCCCGGGACGTGCCGGTGAGCGAGGTCCGCTACTGGTACTGCACCGAGCGCGGCGGGTTCGAACAGATCTCCCTCGCCGTCTCGGACACCGTCATGGACCGGGTCCGCTCGGACGTCGGGAACCTGGTCGACGCCATCCAACGGGGCTGGTTCCCCCTCAAGGGCGGACGCGGGTCCTCCCGTGATCTGGCCGACCTCCTCGGGGGAACGGACCTGGACCGCACATGGGAGCGACTGTCCGGGCGGGAGCCATTGGCGTCCCACCCCGCGTTCGTCGGCATCGTCGCCGGCGACACCACCGAGACCCGATCGGAGTCAGCCTCATGAGCGTGCTCCACGACCAACCCGCCCGGGACCGGGTCGAGCGCGACACCACCGCCACCCTGTTCGTCGAGGCCGGGGCCGGCACCGGCAAGACCCACGCCCTGGTCGGCCGGCTCAGCACCCTCCTGCTCACCGACGGTGTGCCCGTGGACCGGATCGCCGCGATCACCTTCACCGAGAAGGCGGCCGCCGAGTTGCGTGACCGGCTCCGCGTCCATCTGGTGGACCGACGGGACGCCGGCGACCAGCGCGCGGACGCCGCGCTCGCCGGGCTCGACACCGCCGCGATCGGGACCCTGCACTCGTTCGCCCTGCGCCTGCTCTCCGAGAATCCGCTGGAGGCCGGGATCCCGCCGAGGGTGACCGCCCAGCAGGACACCGCCGAGGCCACGGCCGTGGACGCCATGTGGCAGGAATGCGCGACCGTCCTGTTCGGCGGCGACCGGGACGGTTCGCGCTCCGGCGTCCTGGCCCGGGCCGTCGACGACCTGCTCGACGCCGGCGTCGGCACGCCCGCCTTCCGCGAGATGGTCGAGGCGCTGCACCGCGACTGGGACCGGCTCCCCAGCGGCCCTCTCCACTCCGGCGGGTCTCCCGACTCCGAGCTGCCCGACTCTCCCGATCTCGGCGAGATCGTCGCCGCGATCGGGTCGATCACCGGGTGGCGCGAGTCCTGCGTGGACGAGACGGACAAGCTCTTCCAGACCCTCGCCGGCCACGAGGCGTGGCTGAGGGACCTGCAGGCGGCGGCCACGGATCGGGCGGCGTCACCGACCTGGGTCGAGCTCCTCGGCAAGCCCATGACCGCAGGCCGGGGAGGCCGCGCCGCCGCCTGGGGGGACAAGGCCACCGTCGACGCCATCAAAGAGGAGATCAGGCGACTGCCCTCGATCTGCACCGAGGTCCTGTCCGCCCACTGGCGCCCACGCATCGCGATCATCCTGGACGCCCTCATCCCGGTCATCCGCAGACATGCCGACGACCGTCGCAGGCACGGCACGTTGCAGTTCCACGACCAGCTCGTGCTCGCCCGCGAGTTGCTGCAGGGCCGGGACGTCCGGGACCGGGTCAGGGCCCGGTACACCCGGATCCTCATCGACGAGTTCCAGGACACCGACCCCATCCAGCTCGACCTCGCCACGCTCCTCACCGCCGAGGAACAGACGGACGGCACCGGGTCGGTATCTGTGTCAGGGACCGGCAGGCTCTTCACCGTCGGTGACCCCAAACAGTCCGTCTACCGTTTCCGGCGGGCCGACATCTCCACCTACCTGCGAGCGCAGCGCGGGGACGGAGTCGAGGTCGAACGCCTGAGCACCAACTTCCGGTGTTCGCGGGCGGTGCTCGACTGGGTCAACGAGGTGTTCTCGGAAGTACTCCTCGCCGCGGAGGGAGTGCAACCCGACTACCGGGAACTGGAACCGGGTCCCGACCGGCCTCCGTTCGACCCCGCGCACGGCCCCCGCCCGTTCGTGTTCCGCACCGAGGACGTCCCCGAGCTTCCCGATCACTGTCCGCCGGACGCGAACGATGATGCACGACGCCACTGGACCGAGGCCTCCGATGTGGCCCGGGTGATCGCGACCGCCGTCCGCGAGCAGTGGACACACGAGTCCAGGGACGGCGGTCACACCCCGCTCCGCCTCGGGGACATCGCGATCCTGTTGCCCTCGCGGAGTTCGCTGCCCATGATCGAGAAGTGCCTCGACCACGCCGGGATCGATTTCCGGACCGAGGCGTCGTCCATCGTCTACGGCACCCCGGAGATCCGCGACCTCCTCCTCTCCGTGCGGGCCGTGGCCAACAGCGCCGACGAGGCCTCGCTCGTCGGTGCGCTCCGTTCCCCGCTGTTCGGCTGCGGCGACGACGACCTGCTCCGCTGGCGCGCCGCCGGTGGGGCGTGGGCCCCCGGTGCCCCGGCACCCGACCACCTCGAGGACTCCCCCGTCGCCGCGGGGATCGACTACCTCTCCGACCTGTCCCGGCGGAGCCGCCGGCCGGGCGAGATCCTGGAGAAGCTCGTCCACGACCGCATGGTCTTCGAGTCGGTCGCCGAGTCCCCCCGCCGCCGCGACCTGTGGCGGCGCATCCGCTTCGTCATCGAGCACGCCTGGCAGTGGGAGGAGTCCGCCGCCGACCCAGCCCGCGCCGACCTGCGGGAGTACGCGGACTGGGCGCTGGCCCTCACCGCCGAGGACGCCCGAGTCCCCGAGGCGGTGATCCCCGAGATCGGTGTCGACGCGGTGCGGATCACCACCATCCATGCCGCCAAGGGCCTCGAGTACCCCATGGTCGTCCTGGCCGGGATGAGCCGCGGCTGGCCCGGGGACCGCGACAGGCTCCTGTGGACGGACGACGATCCCCCGCGCCCCGTGGCCTCCTTCTCCACGCAGGTCCGTGATCCCGGATTCGCGCGGGCCGCAGAGCGAGAGGCCGAGCACTCCAGGGCAGAGCGGATCCGGCTCCTGTACGTCGCCACCACGCGGGCCGAGAGCCGGCTCGCCGTCTCCGGTCACGGATATGTCCTGAAAAAGCAGAAGAACCCGGAGCCCAAGAAGCTGTGGGGTTCCCTCCTCGGTTCGGTGATGGTGGAGCCCGACGCGCCGGCGCTCGTCCCCTACGGCGAGGGACTGCTCGAGCCGGCCG
>NZ_JAALEF010000456.1:0-1534 GCF_014145245.1 Dietzia sp. B44
TCCCGCGTCCAGGCCCGATCGACGGTGATGCCGTCCTCCGAATCGCTGGAGAACTTCGCCGCCACCGGCGCGACGCTGGTGCTGCACCTGGCGATCACCCGGATCCGCGAGCTCGCCGAACGGCTGGTTCCCACGCACGGCGCGGACTGCCCGGTGGCGGTGGTGGCCAAGGCGAGCCGCCCGCACCGCGTCGAGCTGCGGGGCACACTTGCCGACATCGCGGACGCGGTCGAGTCCGCCGGTCTGCGGCAGGCGGCGGTGATCCTGGTGGGCCGGGCGCTGGTCCGGCCGGGGGAGGCCGAATCGTGGTTGTACGCCTCGGATCCGGAGAGGGCGGCGAAGCGGCGGGGCGGGGCGGGGTAGGTGGAACTCAGAGTTGAAAGTTCGACCACAGTCACGGAGGCCGAGGTGCCAGGCTGTGCTCGTGGTTTCCGAGGGCGGCATCTACACTCGAGTCTCCCTGCGGGACGCTCATCCGGTCGATTACTGGGCGGGTAGACCCGGACTCACCATACCGGCTGTCCACTTCAGATCAGGGTGTGGTCGGTCCGTGAGGTAGCAGAAGACGTCTCTCCGAACTCTGCCGGCGGGCTGTCGTCTAAGTAGCCGTTCCCGCGCATTGCTCCTCTTGCTACTGCCCAGTCGCAAGAGAGTTATCCCTGGCGAAGTCCACCCGTGGGGACGAGTCGGTTGGTCAGGCCTCGGCGATAGCTTTGATGCTCTCCAGCGTGGTGCCAAGTGCAGTCTCGAGCTCGTCAGCGTGGTTCGGGCCCCCGCCGAGGAGCGTCGCGGCGAAGAACCGGCCGATCGGATTGAGCTTGCCCGGCACGGACCGACGCTGGGCCAGCTTGGTACCGGTCTGCGTCGGCTGGAGCTCGAAGGCCCAGCGGGCGCCGCTGGTCTTCGTGTCCCAGGCGACACGCTTGTGTGGCTCGAACTCGATCACAACGTTTCGGGTTGGCCAGACGACCAGTTTGCGGCGGTTCCAGCCGATGTACTGCTGGCCCTTCCGGAAGCCTCCCGGCAGCAGCGGTGTCATCGCGACGAGTTCGGGCGACGACCGAACGAGCACGGAGGTATCCGTGACGACCTCCCACACGCGCTCGACGGGGGCGTCGACCTCGACCTCGGCGCGAAGCTCGCGGGTAGTGCTCATGCCATGCCTCCTTGGCGGGTTGAGCCGCGCTGGGTGTGGTGAACACTCTGGCGTGACCGGAATTGCGACCAGTGCAAGGTCGGACCGCTTCGCAACACAGTACGTCGCGTAGGGCGTACCCCGTAGTGACGTTGCTCTTCGTCGTGGTGTTGGTCCCCATGTCGACGAGCTCGCTTACGAGGGTGTGGGCCGCGCAGGTCCGGGACGCTGGCTGAGCAACACCGAATCCGCGGTGGTGCAGAAAGCGACCGTTCGTCCGGACGTGGTGACGGTGGATGTGCTCAGCCCCTATGACATCTCCGAACTCGATCAACTGCAGAGAGAAGCCGACCAGATCGTCCCCTGGGGGCCTCTAGTGGGCATCTCCGTTAGTTCGTC
>NZ_JAALEF010000457.1:0-1026 GCF_014145245.1 Dietzia sp. B44
GGGCCGCCTCGCGCAGGGCCAGGATCTCGGCGTGGGCGAAGGGGTCACCGTCGGCCTCGCGCCGGTTGGTGGCCACGGCCAGCTCCCGGCCGTCAGGCCCCACCACGAGCGCGCCGACCGGCACATCACCCTCGGGGGTGTCACCGGCGGCCGCCAGGGCCCGCCGTATCAACCGCTCGTCCTCGGACCGGGGCGACGTCGGTGACATGGGCGCGGTCACAGGGGTGACCGCCTCACGAGCATGACCGCCTCACGAGTCGGGCAGGTGCCGCTCGAGCTCCTCGCCGAAACCCATCCGCTCGGCCAGCGACTGCAGCTGCTCGTCGGCGTAGAGGTCGGTCTCGGACACGATGATCTCCAGCACCCCCGGCGGCAACCCCACGTCCTCGAGGATCGCCATGTCGCCCTCGCCCCAGGGGTCGGCGTCCTCGAGATCCTCGTCCGGAAGCTCCACGTTGAGCTCGTCGAGCACGTCGGCCGCGAGGTCGTAGTCGAGGGACGCGGTCGCATCGGAGAGCATGAGCCGCATCCCGGACGGGCCGGGACGAAGGATCACGAAGAACTCGTGATCGACGTCGACGAGGCCGAACGACGCCCCCTCGGTGCGCAGCGAGCGGACCTGCCGCGCGGCGTCGTCGAGACTGGTGAGCGCGGTGTCATCGAGTCTGGTGATCTGCCATGAACCGCCCGCCTGCAACACCCCGAGAGCGGAACCGGTGACGGCGTCGTCGTCGCTGTCGCTGTCGCGGGTGTTTCGGTCGGAGGTGCTGGCCATGGGCCCAACCGTAGTCTGCTGTGAGAACCTTGTCAGGTGGCGGCGGTGACGGACGTGTGCGTGCTCGGAGCGGGCCTGATCGGCGGTTCGTTGCTGCGGGTCCTGGGCCCGGATCGGGCGTTCGGGTGGAATCGCTCGACCCCCGGCGCGGAGGCGGCGACGGCGGCCGGCTTCCACGTCTCGACGGATCTGGCCGACACGCTCCGCCGGGCCGCGCGGACGGACGCCCTCGTCGTCGTCGGCGTCCCCCT
>NZ_JAALEF010000458.1:0-901 GCF_014145245.1 Dietzia sp. B44
TGGATCACGCGGCACCCGCAGCAACAGCCCAGGAGGACTATCCCGTCGGACGGGTGGAGACCCACGAGCCGGGCCAGGTCCGCCACACCGGCGGCCGAGGCGGCGTCCCAGCTCCGCGGACGGTGGAGGCGGGTCTGTTCGGGCTCCGGCCACTGCACCCGGACCGCGGCGCGGGCGCCGAGGCGGAAGGTGAGGTCGTCGACGAAGGCGTCCATCACCCCGGAGGACCGGCGATACGCCCCCTCGCCGTCGGCGATGAGAATCCTCATGATGGCCACCCCTCTGGCGGTCCGCGATCCAGGGGGTCGGCCTGGCGCGGGACATGCCTGTCCGCTGAACGTAGGACAGCTATGTAGTCATGTCAATAAGTTTTCATTGATAACTCGTGTTGGCGACCAACGCCCTTCCCGGCCCCGTTCACTTCACGAGTCGGCACTCGCTCGCCCTCGGACTCGGCGCGGTCGCGCTCTGCGTGGGCGTCGCGGTCCTCACCACCGGCATCGCGATCGACCCGACGGCCCGGTTGGCGGGTTCGCTCGCGTGGCTGGTGGTCCCGGCCGGGCTCGGGGGTTACGGGGCGTACATCCTCGCCCTGCGCACCCTCGGCGCCACGCGCACGAGCATGCTGCTCTACCTCACCCCTCCGGTATCGGCGATCTGGGCGTGGGCGATGCTCGGGGACCGTATCGGGGCACCACAGGTCATCGCGATGGGGCTGGGGATCGTGGCGGTCCTGCTCACGGCGAATTCCGGCGGCGGCGGGCGGCCGGTCGCCGACTCTCCGACCAGCCCCGGCGTCGTCCCGGACACCCCTGGCGTGGTCCCGGGCGGGGATACTCCGCGGCCGGACCGGCCACGACCTCCAGCGCACTCACATGCCGGCGGCGGGGCGGCCCCCGGA
>NZ_JAALEF010000458.1:1083-11354 GCF_014145245.1 Dietzia sp. B44
CGCCTCCTCCACCAGGTGGTTGCGCGGGATGTACACGGGATTGGCGGTCGCCATCATCTCGACCGAGGGATCCAGTGCACGCCACCTCGCCAGCCACCCGTCGGCAAGCTCCCCCACCAGCTCGCGTACCGGCGAGGTGTCGCCCGCCGCCGCGGGGATGAGCGCGCGGAAGAACGACGTGAAGTCGGCCCGGGACGCGGTCAGCAGCCGCGAGAGTTCCTCCAGCAGCGGCTCGATCGCATCCGACCCGGCCGCCCCGTCGCCCGACCCGGGTTCGCCCGACCCCTCCGGATCGCCCGACCCCTCCGGATCGCCCGGCCCGGCCGGTCGGCCCAGCGCAGCGGGAAGTCCCAGCTTGGTGCGCATCCCCTCGGTCCAGGCCTCCTGGTAGCGGGTGGGAAACGTCCCCAACGAGGCGGTCAGCGTCTCGACGGCCGCGTTCTCGTCGTCGTCGACCAACGGGATCAGGGTCTCGGCGAACCTCGCCAGGTTCCACTGCAGGATGGGCGGCTGGTTGCCGTAGGCGTAACGGCCCTGGGTGTCTATCGAGCTGAACACCGTGGCGGGGTCGAACTGCTCCATGAACGCACACGGACCGTAGTCGATGGTCTCGCCGGAGATCGTGGTGTTGTCCGTGTTCATCACCCCGTGGATGAACCCCAGCAGCATCCACTGCGCCACCAGGGAGGCCTGGGCGTCGAGGACGGCCGTGAACAGCGCGAGGTACGGGTTCTCCGCGTCGGCCGCCTGCGGGTAGTGGCGCGCGATGGCGTGATCGGCGAGCCTGCGTACCAACTCGACGTCCCCGGTGGAGCGGGCGAACTGAAAGGTGCCCACCCGCAGGTGGCTGGCCGCGACACGGGCGAGCACGGCGCCCGGCAACGGCTGCTCGCGGTGGACGGCCACTCCGGTTCCGACCACCGCCAGCGCCCGGGTGGTGGGCACCCCCAGCGCGTGCATGGCCTCGCTGATCAGGTACTCGCGGAGCATCGGCCCGACTGCCGCCAGTCCGTCGCCACCACGGGCGAACGGAGTACGGCCGGAGCCCTTGAGGTGGAGGTCGCGCCCGTCCGGGAGCTCCCCCATCAGCAGGGCCCTCCCGTCGCCCAGTCGCGGGGAGTAGCCGCCGAACTGGTGTCCCGCGTACGCCTGCGCGACCGGGGTGGAGCCGGCGGGGACGTGGGTGCCGGTCAGCAGGCGGAGGCCCTCACCTTCCCGGAGGTAGGCCGGGTCGATCCCCAGCTCGTCGGCCAGCGGCTCGTTGAGGGCGAGCAAGCGCGGCGTCGGCGCCTCGGCCGCCTTCCATTGCACCCCGAGATCGGGGAAATCGCGGGCGAAGGCATCGGTGAGCCGTACGCCGGACCGCTCCTGGGAAGTCATACCGTCAACGGTACGTCTCCGTGGCGGGGTGGTCCGGCCGCCCGCTCCGGCCCTCCGTGACGGCACCGAGACGCCCGAGATCCTCGCGCAATGCCGCGATGTCCGCCGACAGCCGGCTGACCTGAGCTTGCGTGGCCGCCTGGTTGGCCTCGTCCACCTCGCTGACCCGGTCCACGATCCAGGAGGCGAGAGTGGCCGTGACGACACCCAATAGGGCGATCCCCGCAAGCATCAGACCCGCCGCGATCACCCGGCCCGTAGGGGTCACCGGTGCGACATCGCCGTACCCGACGGTGGTGACCGTGACCACCGACCACCACAGCGCCTCCCCGTAGGTCTCGATCGATGAGCCCGGAGCCCCGCGCTCGGCGTCCAACATCGCCAGAGCGGACACGACGAGCAGGACCGACGTCGACCCCGCGGCGTACGCGATCACCTGGCCGCGCACGGCCGTCCCCGCCGAGCGGTGCATGACGCTCAGCAGCATCACCAGGCGGAGAAGGCGCAGTGGCCGGAGCATCGGCAGCGCGATCACCACCACCTCGTACCAATGCGTGAACAGCCACCGACCCCGCTGCTTCGCCAACACCAGGCGCACCACGAAGTCCACCGCGAAGAGCACCCAGGTCCCCACGATCACGACCTCGGCGACAATGCCCCCCCGCGCCGACCGGGTTCACCAGGACCGAGACCGCGTAGGCGACCAGGAAGGCCAGGGCTGCCCCGATCAACGGCCATTCCGTCAGTTCCGCCCACCGTTTTTCCGTCACCGTTCGATGATGACCGATCCGCGGCGCCCACGGCGGACGAAGTGACGGCACGGTTACCGATCAGCCGATCAGGTTCTCTCCGGCGAGAACAGGGCGTACATTCCCGACAATCGGGGACTCGACCCGTCGATCGGCAGATGTAGAGCGACGAGTCGACGTCCACGCCATGCGTCACCGACCGGAACGAGGTTGCACCATGACGGCCAATGCGGTGGGCTTCGCGCTACTCATACTCGGGTTGGCGCTGCTGATCGGGAAGATCATCCGCGTCAAGGTGGGGATAGTCCAGTCACTGTTTCTGCCCAGCTCGATCGTCGCCGGGGCCCTGCTGCTCCTGTTGGGACCCGAGGTGCTGGGCCGGTTCGGGGGGCCGTGGGGAGAGAACGGCCTGTTCACCGAGCCGATGGTCGAGGTGTGGTCTTCGTTGCCGGGGCTCCTCATCAGCGTCATCTTCGCCACCATGTTCCTCGGACAGAAGCTGCCGACCGCGAAGCGGGCCGTGAAGCTGGTGGGCCCCCAGCTCTCGCTCGGCGTGTCCCTCGCCTCCGGGCAGTACGTCGTGGGTCTGCTCCTCGCGGCCCTCATCCTGGTGCCGACCCTGGCGGCCGCGCCGATGACCGGCGCGCTCATCGAGATCGGGTTCGAGGGCGGCCACGGCACCGCCGCCGGCATGCGCCCGGTCTTCGACGAGCTGGGCTTCGGCGAGGGCGCCGACCTCGCCGTCGGACTGGCCACCGTGGGCATCGTGGGCGGGATCGTGATCGGCATCGCGTTGATCAACTGGGCCGTGCGCACCGGGAAGACGGAGATCATCACCGGGAGCGCCAAGATGTCCATCGAGGAGCAGAAGGGCCTCTTCCGCGAGGACGAGTACTACTCCGCCGGCAAGATGACCTCCCGCCCGTCCTCCGTCGAGCCGCTCTCGCTGCACATCGCGATCGTCACGGTGGCGATCCTCGTGGGGCTCGCGATCCTGGAGGGTCTCCGCTGGATCGAGCAGGCGACCTACGCGTCGGTCATGCTCGACGAGAACACCCCGTTGGAGATCTTCGCCTACGTCCCCCTCTTCCCCATCGCCCTCCTCGGCGGCGTGATCGTGCAGTACGTCGCCACGAAGGCCGGGTTCGCCCACGTGATCGACGCCCAGATCATGCTGCGGATCCAGGGCTGGGCGCTCGACTTCCTCATCGTCGCCGCCATCGCCACACTGTCCCTGCAGGCCATCGGCGAGAACATCGGCGTCTTCGTCATCCTCGCGGTCGCGGGGATCGTGTTCAACGTCGCCGTCTTCCTCCTGCTGGCCCCGCGGATCATCGGTCGCTACTGGTTCGAGCGCGGCATCGGGGACTTCGGACAGTCCATGGGCGTCACCGCGACG
This sequence comes from Dietzia sp. B44, assembly GCF_014145245.1. Classification (NCBI taxonomy): domain Bacteria; kingdom Bacillati; phylum Actinomycetota; class Actinomycetes; order Mycobacteriales; family Dietziaceae; genus Dietzia; species Dietzia sp. B44. The sequence continues at coordinate 4,612 of NZ_JAALEF010000458.1, forward strand.
GGCCTCATCCTGATGCGCGTGGTCGACCCGCAGGCCGAGAGCCCCGCCTTCGAGGCGTTCGGCTACAAGCAGCTGGTCTTCGAGCCGTTCTTCGGCGGTGGACTCATCACGGCCATGGCCGTGCCGATCATCTTCCTCACCGGAGTGTGGCCGCTGTTCTTCGTGATGCTGGCGGTCTTCCTCGTGGCCGTGCTTTCCGGAATGTTCTACTTCCGGCCCAGGGAGATGAGGGACCGGGCGGAGTGGGAGAAGGAGAAGTCCGGCGCCGAGGAACCCGCGCGCGAATAGGCCCTCGACTCGTCAGCCCCGTGGCCGCAACCCGGCCATCGCCCTCACGTCGGACCCTAGGATTAAGGAAACCCCACTTCCGGACCGACCCCAGGAGGACCCATGCGGAAGAAGTCGTGGAGCGAGCTGTCCGATGGTCAGAAGGCCACGATCCTGACACTGATGTCCGTGCAGGTGTCGCTGGCGGTCACGGCGTGGACCGATCTGGCGTTCCGGCCCGCCGAACAGGTGCGTGGAAGCAAGGCCAGGTGGGCTGCCATCATCGCGGTCAACTTCATCGGACCCGCCCTCTACTTCGTGCGGGGGCGGCGGAGATGACCACCCGGGGACGGGCGGGGCTCGCCGCCGGTGTCCTCCTCGTCGTCGTCCTGACCCTCGGCGCGTGCGCCGCGGGACCCAACGTCGACGTCTCCCCGGAGGGCCTCGGTTTCTGGTGGGGGCTCTGGCACGGGCTCATCCTCCCGGTGACCTTCATCATCTCCCTGTTCACCGACACCGTGACCATCTACGAGGTGGGCAACAACGGCAACTGGTACAACTTCGGATTCGTCCTAGGAATCGCGTTGTTCTCCGGCCCCGCGATGGCGGGCTCCCGCCGCGGTTGACTCCCGGCACCTCTGGGGGAACCATCGCGCCCGCGCGACCGGATCCGGCCCGGCACCCGAACCGCGGTCGACGGTGCGGCCGCGGTCGCGCATGATCTCGTCCAGTCGCCCTTCGTCCAGGCCGGACCATTCGACGTAGTCGTCCCACTCGCGCCCGGTCATGACACGGAGAGACCGGAGAGCAGGACGAGCCGCGTCCCCACCGGGTCCACCACCCGGGGCGGTCTGGCTCCGTTCTCGTCGACGATCACGCTCGGCGGGGTACCGATCACTTTCTCTCCTAGGGTCGCGGCGACTGCGATCTCGTGAACGCTAGTTCACCTAGGCCGCGATATGGCCGCCGCGCACGCCAATTCACCTGGGTGAAATGGCACGTGAATCGCCAGCTCGAAGCCGATTGCAAAGGCTTCTCCACGCCCCGACCCCGCCCGGAATCGGAGTTGAACGAGCAACCTGCTTCTCGCGGATGGCCGCGGTCGGGCGCTCAGAGCAGACCGAGCCTCCGGGCCTCCTCGACCGCTGCGCCCCGGGACCGGGCGCCGAGCTTGCGGTACACGGACCGGAGTTGCGACTTGACCGTGTTCACGCTGACGAAGTGCCGGTCGGCGATCGCGGAGATGGACTCACCGGTCTCGAGACTTCGGAGGATCGCGTGCTCGCGCTCGGTGACCTCGGTCGCCGTATGCGGCGACGAGGGGGCGTCGGAGCCGGTCCGGTGGGCGGACACCGGGAGTTCAGGGCCCAACCTCGCCAGCTTCGCGATCGTCTCGCGGGGCAGCGTGGTGAACGGGCGGACCAGTCCGGTGAGCGCGGACGTGGTGACGGCGCGCTCCAGGTACCGCACCGCCTCCTCCCGCGCGGAGAGTCCGAGCGACGCGGTGGCGCCGACCAGGGACAGCTCGACGGAGTCCCGCTGGGTCACGCGGAGATCCCCGTGATGGCGCCTGACGATCTCCAACGCCCCCTCGTGATCGCCCTCGTACACCCTGATGCGGGCCCGGGCCGGCGCGGTGAGCGGATGGGACGAGGCACCGACCAGCTCGGTGGCCGCGTCCGACCCACCCAGCGCCAGGTGGAGGTCCGCACGGACCGCGTCGAGTAGTGGCCCCACCACCGCGCCATGTCCACACAACCCCGGGAACCGCGCCATATGGTGTTCGACGTACCTGAGCCCGTCGGCGGCGGTGCCGGTGCTCAGGGCGATCTGGCCGTACACGTAGAGCGCGAGACCCCACAGCTCCTCGCGGTCCGCCGGGGCTCCCAGGTCGGTGATCAGACCGATGGCAGACTCGGTATCCAGGCGGTCGAGTCGGGACAGCGCCGCCCCGATCATCCCGGCGGGCCGGACCACGAGCTCCGAGTCGCGCGGCAGTTGCGGGTGCTGCCGTTCTGCATCCCACCAGGTACCGGCGTCCGCCGGGTGCCCCAGGAGGGCGTGCGTCAAGGTGAGCTTGCCGGCCGCGTCCCGCTCGATGAAGGTGCCGGTTCCGAGCCGGTGGGCCCGGCGGAACATCCGTGTGGCGTCGTCGAACCGACCGACCAGGAGCAGGGTCAGGCCCAGGTGGAGGAAGACGAACGCGGGGCCGTCCCGTTCCGCCCGGGTCGACGTTTCGACATCGGGGACCGGTATCCGGCTGAGTCGGCTGTGCTCCGATGCGGCCGCCTCGAAGCGGCCGTCCATGCGCAGCGAGAGCATCCGCATCAGCCGCGCGGCATCGTCGGACTCGTCCAACTGGTCGGAGGACGTCGCGATGTCGGGTGCCGGCGCCGGACTGTCCTTCGGTGCGGAGAACTGACCGTGCATCCTCCGCAACGTGCCGAACAGTGGTTCGCTCTCCAGTACGTCGGCGGGTATGCGCCTGAGATCCCCGTCCATCTGCAGGAAGTTCGTCGTGTAGAGGGTCTTCCAGTGCTCGCGCAGGATCTCGCGTACGCGGTCCCAGTGCTCGGCGTCGATCGCGAGGACGAACGCGGCGTGCGGGTCGCCGTGCCGGAGCCAGTGGTTCGCCAGCGCGAGCCGGGTCTCGCGGAGATCGTCCGGGATCTCGGTCGCCGCCAGGCGGAGGATCGATGCCCTGACCGGATCCGGGTAGGCCCAGGTGGGCTCGGATTCCTCGGTATCCCGGACGACGAGGCCGAGCTGTTCCACCGCGGAGAGCCGGTCGGCCATCGCGCCCGGCCTCACGGCCGGCCCCTCGGCGACCCCGTCGATCGCGACCGTGGCAGCCGCCGGCGTCAGCGGCGTGGCCACCGCTGTCCGGAAGATCTCCTCGCGGCGGCCGGCCAGCGCGGGATCACCGGCCAGGACCCGGAGGAGGACGCGGTCGATCCCGGCGCGGATCCGGTCGATCGGGTCCCCTCGGGTCGAGGCGTTGCCCGACAGCGCGGTCAGGGCGGCTTCCACGAGACCGGCGAGCCGTCCGGTCTCGGCGGCGAGCGACCCCAGCGGGATCCGGTTCAGAGTGCGGACGCCCGCGAACTCGAGCGCGGCGGCGAGCTCGGTATCCGTGAGCATGAGGTCCGCCGGGGTCACGAGCACCCTGTCCGCGGGCATTCCGGGCGATCGGTGCCACTGGATCGCGGTGCGCGTGGTGGCGAGGACACGGATTCCGTCCGGTGGCGCCTGCAGGAGGAGATCGCGGACGTGCCCCTCCGGATCACCGGAGAGGTGGAGGTCGTCGAGAATCACGGTGAGGGGGCCGGGCCAGCATCGGACCAGGTCCCTCACCTCCTGGTAGGGATCACCCGACGGCTCGACGGGACCACCGGCCGACCCGGCCTCCGGGACCGCGCGGCCGACGGGGCCCTGCGCCGATCGGAGTGAGGTCACGACCGACTGCCAGTAGCGATCCCCGGTGAGGTCCGGGGCGGGGTCGATGATCCCGACCGTGGATCCACCGGATGAGGAGCCGTCGGACAGCCACTGCGCAAGCAGGGTGGTCTTGCCCGAGAACCGGGGGCCGTGGACCACCACCAGGCGGTCAGGTCCCGAGAGCATGTCCATCACTCGTGCACGCGGGGGGACCCCCGAGGCCGGGTGACGCGGGGAGAATGCGGCGAAGCCGGGGCCGGGGTCGGGTTTGGGCTTGGAGCCGCGAAGGGCCTCGCTCGACATCAGCCCCCCACTCCTGTTCTCGCAACCGGCATTACACGGCGGTCGAAGACGACCCTCGCCTGTCCGGCGGGGTTCGTCAAGGCATTCCGTGGGGCTCGGATGATGCGGTGGTGCTCCCTGCGGACGATCGCCCCGACATGGACAGGGTTCCCCGGAAGGCCGACCCCGTCCACGAGGACGGCCCGGGCCACCGGACGAGATCGCCGAGGGCACCTGGTGGGCCGTCGGCGGCCTGCTCGTGGGCGCGCTGGTCGCGGGACTCGCCGGCGGCGCCGGAGCACGCACCGCCCGGGCGTCGCGCGCCGAGCACACCGTGACGAGGCGCCGGTCACGAAGCTGAGCATTCCCTTACCTACGCCCCCGGCCGAGCGCATACTTGACCCGTCCACCACCGGCGTCGCCTCTCCGACCCCGGCGGTTCCAGCACGCGCGCCGCCCACGGGAGCACCATGAGCACCGATCAGATCACCGAGAAGACCGACGACCCCGGCGAGCCGTCCCCGCTCGCCACCGTGACCGGTGCGGTCGCACGCGCCGCCCGCCGACTCCCGGTCACCGCGATCGTGCTGGCGGCACTGCTCGTGACCGGGGTGGTGTTCGAGACGCTGTGGCGTTCCGCCCCTGACGCCCCGTGGTTCGAGGGCGTGGCCTACGGCGTCCCCGCGCTCGAGGGCGGCCGCTGGTGGACCGTGTTCGCCGGCCCGTGGTTCGGGATGACCCCTCTCCAGCACGTGTCGCTCCTCGTGCTGGTGGCGGTGGGGATCGGGGTGGGCGAGTGGCGACTGGGGTCGGCGCGGACGGCCCTGGTCGCGATCGGTGGCCAGCTGATCGGCGTGCTGGGGGCGTTCGGCGTCCTCGTCCCCGGTGACGCGGTGGGCTGGGAGTGGGCCACCGAGCTGTCCGTGGTGCTCGACGTGGGGTGCTCGACCGCGGTGATCGCCGTGCTGGCCGCCACCACGGCCACGCTGGTGTCACCGTGGCGACTGCGCGCACGGGCCCTGCTCTACGGCTATGTGATCGTGTCGTTCCTGTTCCTCGGGCGCCTGTCCGACCTCACGCACCTCATCGCCTTCGCGGTGTTCCTGCTTGTGGGCGAGCGGTTCTTCTCCCGCACCGAGCGGGGACTGCGGCCCCGCACGCGGCGCGAGACCAGGCTTGTCGTCTCGGCCGGGATGTGGTTCCTCGCCGCGGTGCACGTGGTGGTCTACTTCGTCCCCGCGGAGGGCCCCCTCGGCCCGACCGAGGCCGACGACGTGAACCTGGCCGGCATGCTCCTGTCCGTCCTGGTCGCCGCGGTGACCGCCGAGCTGCTCCGCCGCGGCTACCGGGTGGCGTGGCTCGTCGCCCTCGTGTACGCGCTCCTCACGGCGGTGGCGACCCTCGTCGTCACCGTCCTGGTCGTGACCGCGGATTTCGAGAGCCTCGGTGCCGTCACCGCGGGCACGGGCCTGCTGTGGACGGGCGAGGCCGTCCTGCTCATCGCCGGCCGGGGCGCGTTCGGGGTCCGGATCCGGCGACGGGTCACCGGCTCCTCGGTCCACTCGGACGAGGTGATCGACCGCGTCCGCGCGCTCATCCGCAGGCATGGCGGCAGCACCATGTCGTGGATGATCACGTGGCAGCCGATGAACTACTTCTTCGGGCCCGGAGCACAGGCCGGTGGGGGCCCCGACGGGGAACCGGACGCCGTCGACACGGGCGCACCGGCCGCCGGCGTGGTGGGCTACCGCCTGCACGTCGGCACCGTCATCGCGCTGGCGGATCCGGTGGCCGCACCCGCCGACCGCGCCCGGCTGCTGACCGAGTTCGTGGACTTCGCCGAGGCGCAGGCCGCGGTGCCGTGCCTGTTCTCGGTGTCGGCCGAGACCGCCGACACCATGCGCGCGCACGGCTGGCGGGCGCTGCAGATCGCCGAGGACACCATCATGGACCTGCCCGATCTGGCGTTCGGCGGGAAGAAGTGGCAGAAGATCCGCAGCGCCATGAACAAGGCGGAGAAGAACGGCACGAGTTTCGTCTCGGGCCTGCTGCGGGAGCAGCCGTCCGCGATCCTGGGGCAGGTCCGCCAGATCTCCGAGCAGTGGGTCGGGGACAAGGAACTGCCCGAGATGGGCTTCACCCTCGGCACGGTCGAGGAGGCTCTCGACGACGACGTCCGCATCGCCCTGGCCGTGGACTCGGGCGGGGTGGTCCAGGCCGCGCTCTCCTGGCTACCCGTCTACCGCGGCGGCGCCGAGGGCGGCGTGCGGGGCTGGACACTGGACGTGATGCGCAAGCGCAACGGGCCCGGCGCGAACAACATGATCGAGTTCCTCATCGCCCGGTCCGCGCTCGAGTTCAAGGACGAGGGGGCCGATTTCGTCTCGTTGTCCGGTGCCCCGTTGGCGCGGAGTGGCGACGACGACGAGGTGGCCACCCTCGACAGGGGTCTGGACCTGCTCGGTCAGGCGCTCGAGCCGTACTACGGGTTCCGTTCGCTCCACCAGTTCAAAGCCAAGTTCAACCCGCGGATCGAGCCCGTGTACCTGTGCTTCCGCGACGAGGCCGACCTGCCGCGGATCGGGGTGGCGATCGGCCGGGCGTACCTGCCGGGTGCGACGACCCGCCAGCTCGCCGCGCTGGCCCGGTCGGGGAAGTCGGAGACCATCGACGCCTGAGGCCTCCGCCCCCGAGCTGCGGCATCCGCTCCCGAGCTGCGGCATCCGCTCCCGCGCCTGCCCGGCCAGAACGCCGCC
>NZ_JAALEF010000459.1:0-2614 GCF_014145245.1 Dietzia sp. B44
TCCCTGACCCCCCGGGTCCCTGGCTTCCACCGGGTCCCTGACTCACCCCGCGGCGAGGATCCTGTCCAGGGTCCTGAGGTTCCTGGTGGTGAGGTGACGCTTGTTCTCCCGGCCGTCGAGCACCTTGTACGCGTCGGAGGTCAGCGTCGAGCCGCGGGGGACACGCCAGTACACACAGCCCGCGCCCTCGGCGACCGCTTCCGTGCTGACGGTCGTCTCACTGTCGGTGGCCGGCCCGGCCCCGGCATGCGCGTCGGCGCCGGCGGCCGCCTCGCCGACCTCCCGGATGGCCGCGCGCATCGCCACCGTCACCCGGGTCGTCACCTCCGGGTCGTCCGAGAACACCACGTAGTCGTGGTGCTCGGGCAACGTGTCGAAGGGGTACGCGGCCACCACCGTCGCCACCGCGTCGAGGGTGAGGACCTGCACGACCGCCGTGTAGCCGAACCTCTCCGCATACGCGGACTCGAGTGCCGCGCGCAGTCCGGTCACCGGTCGGGGATCGGTGACGAGCACGTTGCCGGTGGCCAACACCGTGGTGACCGACGTCCCGCCCGCGGCCTCCGTGCACGCGACCAGGTCGGGCATCGCGATCCGGTTGCTCTTTCCGACGTTGATCCCGCGGAGCAGCACGACCTTCCGATGCTCCCCGGCGTGTGGGCCCGCCGATCCGGTACTCATGTCCCGATCTTCCTCCCGGCGCAGGCCCGCGCGGGTAGCTTTCCCGCCATGGCAGTGTCAGTGCAGTCCGTTGTGAAGATCGAGACCGGCGTCCCCGAGATCATGGAGGTCCTGGCCGACGTCGAGTCCCTCGTCGACTGGTCGAGCGCCCACCGTGCGGTCGAGGTCAGGGAGGCCGACGACGAGGGGTGGCCGATCGTCGTGTGGGAGCGGGTGTCCCAGTACGGCGTCACCGACGAGATGGTCGTGCGCTACGAGTGGTACGACGGCGAGGTGAGCTGGTCCCTGGTCGAGAGCGGTTCCCAGAAGGTCCAGAACGCCCGCTACGTGCTCACGGACAACGGCGACGGCACCACCGAGGTCGTCTTCGACCTCGAGGTGGATCTCAAGATCAAGCTGCCGGGTGCGGTGGTCAAGAAGGCGCAGAAGCACATCGCCGACGTGGCCACCACGGGGTTGCGGGACGAGGTCCTGCGGCGGCACGGCTGATCGCTCGCCCCGAGCCCTCGGGGATGGGATCCGGTCAGGAGAACCGGCGGGAGGAGATCAGTCCGTCGGTCAGATCGCGGCGCACCAGGTCGGGCACGGATCTGCGACGCAGTGGTGCACTCCCGGTGTGGGCGAGGTGCGCGATGCCGTCGAGCAGGTCGGCCATGGCCTCCGTCGGCGCCCAGGCCGGTGCCCATCCGAGCTCGTCGCGGGCCCGGGCGCAGCCCTGCAGGGGCACGGCGAACGCCAGGTCCAGCCATCCGCGGTCCACCGGCTGCAGGCGCGCCCGCCACGTCAGACCGACGAGGGCCCCGAGGAGCGGCAGGGGGATGTGGACCGCCCGGGCCCCGAGCACCTCTGCGAGGTCGTCCCTGGTCAGCGGTTGTTCGGCCGCGAGGTTGAACGGGCCGGTGGCGCCCTGCTCGATCACTCGCACGACGGCGTCGGCGACGTCGTCGGCATGGACGAGGGGCAGGCACAGGCTCCTGTCGAGCGGCAGCAGCGGGACCCGCGGCGCGAGATGCGCCGGCAGATAGGCGGGCAGTCCGTACCGGGTCAGTCCGCTCGCCGCCGCTCGTTGGACGATGAAGCCCGGGCGCATCCGGGCGACGGGCACGGCATCGGCCCCGAGGAGACTCTCGTGGTCGTCGATGAGCGTCTCCGCCGCGGCCTTGTGTCGGCTGTACGCCGAGCTCGGCACCCCGGTCCTCGCCCAGGTCTCGTCGACGTGCTCACCGTGGCGGCCCGGCGCGTACGTCCCCACGGAGGACATGTGGACCAGGAGGCCCACCCCGGCCGACTGTGCGGCCCCGAGCACCGCGGCGGTCCCGCCGACCCCGACGCTCTCGAGGTAGCCGATGTTGCGGGTGGGTTGGAAACCCCAGGCCAGGTTGACGACGGCGTCCGCCTCGACGAAGTGTCGACCGAGTTCGCCGGCCGCGTCCGGACCGGAGACGTCCAGCGCGTGCCAGGCGACTCCGCGGTACTCGCCGACGGGATCCGGTGGCCGACGCACGAGCCCGACCAGTCGGTCGCCGGAGCGCGTCTCGCGCAGACGACGGAGCAGCGCGGTGCCGACGTTCCCGCTCGCGCCGATGATCACGATCCGCATTCCGGCCTCCTCGCCCGAGCCCGTCAGTCCGGTCGACGGTACCTCCCGGGTCGCGGCCGTCAACCGCCGAGCGCCGGGGTGATGAGCAGGACACCGGCCAACGCGAGGCCCGCGACCCACACCGTCGAGGCGGCGGCCAGGATGACCGGGCGTGCGCCGACCCTGCGCATCGCGGCCACCCGCACACCGATCCCCAGGGCGAACATGGCGCAGGTGAGCAGGACGGTCTGCGCAAGCGAGGCGGCGTCGACGACCGGGTCGGGGACGAGCCCGGACGAGCGCAGGAGGACCAGGGCGAGGAACGCGACGACGAACCCGGGGACCAGCGGCGGA